>CANHKE010000064.1 GCA_947461155.1 Cytophagaceae bacterium
TGGCATCTTCCTCGCGAATGGTACCCTGAGCAAACGTAACCGTTTCGCAATCATTTAACCCGGCATTTTCAATGGAATTCTCAACCGACCAAACATCGATATCAAAGCCATGAACACGTGAAGCTCCACGTTTTTGGGCAACAAACGCGAGAATACCCGTTCCTGTTCCTGCATCCAATACGGACTTGTTGGCCAAATCAATCTCCAACAAAGCCGCTACCATCAATGCCGTCGTTTGATGGTGTCCTGTCCCAAAAGACATTTTGGGATTTATCACAATTTCAAGCGGCACTGAAAGATCTGGTTCATGGAAACTGGCCCGAATATACACTTGGTCTGAAATGCGTATCGGATCATAATTGGTTTCCCAAACGGCATTCCAATTTTCCTTTTTTATATCATTGAAAACGACATCAATCGGGCCTAAAAAACGATAACGATCGATGATCTCATTGGCTTGATCCGCAGCATAAACCTCCATTGGACAATACGCTGCAATTCCCGTAGCTAAATCCTCAAAAATATCAAATCCAATTTCGCCCAATTCGGCCATTAAAATATCTGTTATTTCAGTCGATGCTGAAATAAGCAATTGCTTAGTAGCCATGTTTATTGTTATTTGTCAGAAGGCGCAATGGGATCTTTTTTCCCAAATACGGAAATATTGATGTAGCGTTTCGGTTGGGTACGGAAGTCAATTAATAATTTGTCTAGATCGACAATCGTGCGATTCAGACCTGTATAAAGCGAATCGTTGGTCAGGAATTTTCCAGCACTTCCTTGACCCTGTTCTAATTTGACGACAATGCGTTGGAGCGAACTAATCGCCCGACTCGCTTCCTGGATGGTTTGACCGATGCGAGCGGCTTGGATGGAGTCAGCCACGGAATTGAATTTCGTCAACAAAGGCTTCAGTTGTTTCTCTGTTTCCGTTAAACTCTGTGACAAATTCCGCATGTTCGCTGTAATCTGTTTGATATTCACACTGTTCTCGGCCACCAATGTATTCACGGAGCCATTGATATTCGAAACGGCGCTGTTGGAATTTTCAATAAGGCGATTCAAGTAAGTACCCGTTTTCTCAAATTTCGTACTCACTTTACGGAATGAAACCAATAATGAATCGGCATTGGATAACACGGGCAATGCGCGCTCTTTCAACAAAGAGGATAAGCCTTTTTCATTCATCCCAATCAGGGTTGATTCGTCGGCCAAAGCCCCTTTCCCTAATAATTCCAAACGAATCACTTTACCACCCAATAAGGCACCATCAGACAAAATCGCGACTGTCTTATCAGGCAAAATCAACGCTTTATTCGTCCAAATTTCTACCTTGATTTTATTCCCATCGGCAGGATCTAAAAATACTTTTTTGACCTTACCTACTTCAACGCCGTTGACCATCACGAGGTTGGAAGCCGTGAGCCCATCCACGTTATCATATTGAATGTAATAGGTATTCGACTTCGAAAACAGGTCATTTCCTTTCAAGAAATTGAACCCAAAATAGAGAATCAAAAAGGCCATTAGGGCCAAAAAACCTACTTTTAATTCGTTGCTTTTGAACATGAGGGCTATTTTTCTATGTCGTCTTTATACTTCTTAAATGCGGTGGCGATTGCCTCTGCCACTTCGGATTGACCATGCTCTGAATTAAGATATTCTTCTTCCTCGGCATTGGTTAAAAATCCGGTTTCTACCAGTACACTTGGCATGGCAGTACGCCAAATAACCAAAAATCCTGCCTGCTTGACGCCGAAACTTTTACGCTTATAGGTCTTCGCAAATTGGTCTTCTACATGGGATGCAAATTTCACCGAATTCGCCATAAATGCACTTTGATAATTGGCCATCATAATGTGCGCCAGTGGTGAACTAGGGTCAAAGCCATTGTAGGCCGTCTGATAATCTTTCTCTTGTAGGATTACGGAGTTTTCACGCTTTGCTACGTTTAAATTGCCATCCGTTTTATGCAAACCCATCGTGTAGGTTTCAGTTCCATAGGCTGATTTATTTACCGCGGCATTGCAATGCACGGAAATAAACAAATCCGCTTTGTTGCGATTCGCGATATCTGCACGCTCAAACAATTCGATAAACTCATCCGTCTCACGCGTGTAAATTACTTTCAGGTCGGGATATTCCGCTTTTAATTTACGGCCTAATTCCAAAATTATCTTCAGCGTAACTTTGCCTTCCCGCGCACCTTTCGGTCCCAAACAGCCCGGGTCCTTGCCACCATGACCCGCATCCAAACATATCGTCCGAATGACATTCTTTTTAGGTGGGTTATTTTTGCTTTCAGGCTCCGCTTGCACAACGCCCATGACCAAAAATAAAGCCGCAATAAAAATGAACCGAATGGCTAAAAACATTATTTTTTTAATTATTAGACGGTTGATACGTAGCAATGATGTAATTTTACAATTCCCATTGCCACACACAAAGATAATTTTTAAATTCCATTTGGTAAAGCAATCCACATATTACCTTTTTCTATTCATAGGACTATTCCTAGGTGGCATGTCGGATATATTCGCCCAACGCGTTATCCTCAAAGATTCGACCCAATCTCGGGTGATTAAATCCGACTCAATAACGCAATCTCAAGACCTTCAGACGACCGTTTATTATTCGGCAGCGGATTCAACAATCTTGGATGCAGCGAATCAAGTGGTTCATTTATACGGTAAGGCAAAGGTCAAATATGGCGAAATTAGTCTTGAGGCTAATTACATCCGCCTAGATTGGGAGACAAATGAAGTTTTTGCAAAGGGGACTTTTGACTCCACCTCCCATCAAATGGAAGGACTTCCTGTCTTCACACAAGGAGGCGACAAATATGATTCTGACGAAATTAGATACAATTTCAAAAGTAAACGCGCGGCGATTAAGGGCATTGTAACCCAACAAGGCGAAGGCTATGTGCAAGGAAAAACCGTCAAAAAAGACGAAGAGGAAAACCTATATATCCGCAATGCGATTTATACCACCTGTAATTTAAGCCACCCCCATTTTCATATCAATGCCAGTAAGATCAAAGTCGTAGGCAAAAAAGAGATTATTTCGGGGCCTTTCCACTTTGAACTCAATGACATTCCACTACCGATCGGTCTGCCCTTTGGCTTTTTCCCGTACTCCCAACCGAAGGAAGCGGGGAAGTCAGGGATCTTGTTTCCTACTTATGGTGAAGAGCCAACAGGCCGTGGATTTTACCTACGCGAAGGCGGATATTACTGGGCCGCGAGTGAAAATATTGGCATCCGTTTTACCGGCCAAATATACTCCAAAGGCGGCTGGGGTTTAGGCGCAAACTCACAATACAACAAGCGTTATCGCTATGCAGGAAGCTTCAATTTGGCCTTTAATCGCAATAGCAATGGGGCGGAATTTAATCCGACGAAGCGCACCGACTTCGCCCTGCAGTGGTCCCATAGTCCACGTAGTATTGGCAACTCGAGTTTTTCAGCCTCCGTTAATATTGCGTCTAATTCATACAATCAATTCAATACCTATTCGACCCAACAATATTTATCGAACACGATTGGATCTTCCGTTCAATACACGAAAAATATTGGCCAGATTATCCGCAGCGGCGTTAGTTTACGGATCAACCAAAATACAACAACGCGTGTTTTTGACGCGGGAACTGAATTCAACTTTGGCCTAAATCAATTCCAGCCCTTTAAGCGCAAAAATGCCATTGGCGATCGATTTATGGATCAGTTTCGGTTGGGACTAGATTTTTCTGGAAGTATTTCGCTGACCAATCAGGTTTCGGATCCGTATACACGCTATGAGTTTGATGTATATCCCCGGGAGACAAATAGTCAGCGGGGGATTATTCAGAAGCCTTTTTTGCCTACTTCCGCGGATGATTTGCCTCCAGGAGTTGTTCCTGTGAACGCGAGCACCATCCCCATGTTATGGGAAAAAGCACAAACGAAATTTCAATACAGCGTCCCCCTGTCGTTGCCCAATATTAAAATCACACCGTATATCAATTTGACACCGGGAGTTTCTTTGTCGGGAAATATGTACACACGCTCCTACAAATACACCTACATGCCCGTGGATTCTACCGTGCGCATCGATACCGTGGGTGGTCTGCCAAAATTCAACTCGCAACTTTCCTTTTCAGCTAGCATGAATACCCGAATGTATGGAACGGCTCGCTTCAATAAAGGACGGGTAGAAGCCCTTCGCCATACGATGGTTCCAAGTATTAGCTTGAGCTATGCGCCGGATGTGTCTGATCCTTCTTTGGGCTATTTCCAAGATGTGCGCATTAACAATCGAAAGTTTATCAATACATCTGGCGTCGAACAAATCGGGGATATTCGTCGGATTTCAAGCTATGACCCGCGGACGCTCAGCTATGGCGGCGCTACGGGAGCCATCAGTTTTGGTTTACAAAATACATTGGAAGCGAAGTTGAAAACTAAGTCAGATACAG
This sequence comes from Cytophagaceae bacterium, assembly GCA_947461155.1. Taxonomy (GTDB): domain Bacteria; phylum Bacteroidota; class Bacteroidia; order Cytophagales; family Spirosomataceae; genus Aquirufa. The sequence goes on from CANHKE010000064.1 coordinate 4,457, forward strand.
CCACGAAACAAAGTGAGAAAATCAATTTGATTGACAACTTTGGCATTAACGGTAGTTATAATTTATTGGCCAAAGAATACCCGTTATCAAACCTGAATTTTAATGCCAATTCGCGCGTTCGCGAATTTGACATCAACGTAGGAGGCAGTATCGATCCCTATTTATATGTACAGGACAAATCGTTTTTTGACATGGGTCGGCGAACAACAGACCTCATGTTCAGCAAGGGAGAGGGACTTGGTAGGCTACAAGGATTCAATTTATCGGTTGGCCGCAGATTTGCCCCTTCCAAAACGAAGGAAAAAACGAGTAAGGAAGGAACGGAATCGCAATTGCGTCAGATCAATCGAAATATGGATGATTATGTCGATTGGAATGTGCCTTGGACATTTTCGTTCAGCTACCAATTTAGTTATAGCCGAATGGGCTTAGCCGCCGCACAAAAAATTGCGGGTCTAACCTTTCAGGGAGAATTAAGTCTATCCGAAAAATGGAAATTCTCGGTATCCTCTGGATATGACTTTAAATTCAATGGCATGACCTATACGAATATGTCGGTGCACCGCGACTTGCATTGCTGGGAAATGAATTTCAACTGGACGCCCATTGCGAGCCCATTTTATGGCCGCGCGAGTAATTATTCCTTTGACCTACGTGTCAAGTCATCTTTACTGCAAGACTTAAAATTATCCCGGAGAAGAAGTTTCTACGACAAGGGCGGTTTCTAATTCAATTTGTCTTTGAAGGCTTTCAGGAATTTATCCATTTTAGGCTTAATGACGATTTGGCAATAGGGCTCCGTACCGTTTAAGTTGAAATAATCTTGGTGGTAATCTTCGGCAGGATAGAATGTCGATGCTGCTGTTATTTCAGTGACAATTGGATTCGGAAAAACGTGTTTCTCGTTCAGATTTTGTTTCCAAATTTCCGCTGCCTGTTTTTGGGCATCATTGGTATAAAAAATGGCGGACCGATATTGCGTGCCTACGTCAGCTCCTTGACGGTTCAGGGTTGTCGGATCATGCGTTTGCCAAAACACTTCTAATAAGGTTTCGAATGATACTACATTAGGATCGTATGTGATTTGACATACTTCGGCGTGTCCCGTGAGACCTGAACATACTTCCCGATACGTTGGCTGCTTAATTTTACCCCCCATGTAACCAGAGGTAACGGACTGTACTCCTTTGACGCGCTGATATACGGCTTCTACGCACCAGAAACATCCGGCGCCAAAAGTGATCGTTTCTAATTTTGCTGTTGATTGTTCTTTCATGGTTGGCTTGTTTATCGCTGTTCCTCCACACGAAAAGTGAAGAAATGCCCCAGCGATGCTCAGTATTATTCCGACTTTTTTCAAATAGAAGCTCATATCCTTTTTATTTTTAGTGTAGTTTTGTTTACCAAAATCTGATAGCCTAACGAACGAAGTGAATGAATAGTTTTCAAAATTCTATGCTGACTGCCTGGTCAGCTGCTTGGCAAGATAAACAATTTCAGTGGCGTTTGATATTGGCCTTCGGGGTGTTTGCCCTATTCCCGTGGAAGGCGGACGATTTTTTTCAGTGGATACAAACACGTGAAGGGGCAAATTGGCAAGATCCCGTGTTAGCCATTATTCCTTCGGCGAATGTCTCCTACCCTATTTTTGGCATCATTTACAGCAGTGTCATTTATTTAATTATGCGCTTGCTAGCCACACCACACCGCTTCCTTTGGTTTGCGTGGGCATTTAATCTCGAGACCCTGTTGCGATTTATCAGTATTTATTTCATCGCCCTCAATCCGCCCGCGGGACTCGTAGCGTTACACGACCCCCTTGCGGAATTGTTCATTTATGGCGAAGATTTGGCGATTACAAAAGACCTTTTCTTTTCAGGTCATACGGCCACGATGGTTTTTGTCTGCTATTTTCTAACAGGTAAGCGTACGCGCATCATCAGCATGATTTTAACTGGTATATTAGTAATTCTGCTACTTGTACAACACGTACATTATTCGTTGGATATCATCGCCGCGCCGTTCGCAACATTCGCTTCGATTTGGCTGGCAAAGCGCTTGATTAGCGCTTGATGGTAATGGATTTTCGGTCTAATTTTTCGAAGACCGAATTATTCGATTTGTATTCAGGAATTACTTCCTTGATTTTAGCAACCAGTTCATTATTCCCGCCGTCAGCAAGTAACTTTTTCATTTCGGCCACTTGAATTTCCATAAACGCATAGGTAGGTGTGTTTACCGTGGCGATCAGAATTTTTGGGTGGTGCGTTGGCAAGGTATTCTCATCATTATTCAAGAGTTCCTCATAGAGTTTCTCTCCGGGCCGGAGACCAGTGTATTTAATTTCGATGTCGCGATCCACGCGCAACCCACTCAGCGTAATCATTTTCTTCGCGAGGTTGACAATCTTCACAGACTCACCCATATCAAAAACAAAAACTTCACCCCCTTCGCCCATCGTTGCCGCTTCCAAAACCAATTCACAGGCCTCAGGAATCGTCATGAAGAAACGAGTAATTTCCGGATGCGTCACCGTTACGGGGCCTCCACGCTCAATTTGTTTCTTAAATAATGGAATAACGGATCCGTTGGACCCAAGCACA
>CANHKE010000065.1 GCA_947461155.1 Cytophagaceae bacterium
CAATCCACAAGTGAAAAATATGGAGCTTATCATGGGACGTTGCGTGGAGAAAAATTGGTGTATAATCAATATACGGCCACTGGGTATAAAGCGGTTTTAACAGATTTGAAACACCAAAGCAATATTGAAATCGAATCAATTAATAAGCCGCAGACGCGCGACACACTGATTCAATATCCGACGTCAAGTTATTCGAAATGGAATATCATTAATCCGTATGCTTGGGGTCCATTGATTAATTCGCAAGGAAATGGATTGGATATTGGTTTCGTAAGTAGAGATGTTTTGAATAATCTTCAAGCAAGTATAGGTTATCAGTGGAATGCGAATGAGCAAATTGGAAATCGTTTTGCGCGGCTATCCTATCAGGGATTTTTCCCCATGATTGATTTTAATTTTGAATCAGGCAATCGCCAGACAACGTTAAATTTGCCGAGTTCTGCCAACCAATTTTCATTGAGTTCGGATCAATGGAAACAAACTAAATATAGTTTAGGAATTCGTATCCCTTTAAATTTAACGCATTCCGCTTTTCAAGAAACGCTAGAGTTTGGTTCAAAAGTTGACCTATTGCAAGTGTCAGGGTATGATTTGCAACGGAGATACATATCGGAAGCCTTTAATGGCACCTACACGTCAGTCAATCATCAGTTTTCTTATGCCAAATTGTTTAATCGGACGTACCGAGATTTGCAGCCAAAATGGGGCGTCCAACTGGTAGGAAGATTGACAACTTCTCCCTTTAAACAATCTTTGCAGGCAGAATTGTGGACTTTACAGTCAAAAATCTATTTACCTGGATTTTTGCCGCATCATGGGATAGGCTTTCGAGTGGGTTATCAGCAAGAATCAAAGGGTAATTATCGTTTTGCCAGTAATTTGGTATTTCCTAGAGGATATAATTATGCTTCTTTTGATAACTTGATTAGTTATAGTTTGGATTACCGTTTCCCGGTAATCACTACTGATTTTAATTTGGGTCGGTGGATGTATCTAAAGCGTATCAATTCTGATATTTTTATGGATGGCGGTCAGGGTCAGTCGTCGCAGAAAACGCAATTAATTACGCGTGATTATCAATCAATCGGCGTAGATTTGTCTTTTCAGTTTCATTTAATGCGCTTTTCGCAAGAGTTTGAAGTTGGCGTAAGGACTGTATATTTACCACAATCTAACGAATTAGCATGGTATCCCTTGGTACTCGATATCGGTTTTTAATTGGTGTCTTATTTATTGGATTGTTGGGTTCATGTGGTTCTTCGACAGATCAGCGCGGTGAAGTCATTCCACCGAAGTCGGTGTACAAACTTCCGCAACGTCCAGAAATCGTCGTTGCATATATTAGCCAACTTTTACGGGAAAATGATAGTCCGCAATTGTATTATCTACGTGCAAAGGCCTATTTTCAATTGCGGGATTATGTACATGCAGAGCCTGATATTCAGCGCGCTTTGGAGAAAAATCCAGGAGATGCGGATTATCTTTTATTGTCTTCCCAAATTAAGAGTCAATTAGGTTGGTTTACGCAAGCGCTTGAAGAAGCTAAGGCGCTGGAATCATCTGGTTATAGTTCATCCATGATGCATTTGGTTTTATGTGAAATTTACTTGGCTTCTAATTCCAAGCGCTTGGCTGCAAGTTACTTACAAAAGGCTATTTCACTCGGTATTCCTATGTCTGAGAAAGCCTATGGATTTTATTTAGGAAAGATTACGCGTGGTGATAGTTTACAAGCCATTCAATTGATTACGTCGAATGAATTAGCGCACAGATCATTGAGTCAATTGTTTTTTACCTATCAAATGCCTCGCATGTCCCAGTTGGCCTATCAAAAATTGATCTTGAGTGAATTAAAAAAATATCCACTGGATCCGTATTTATTGCGGAATTGGGGGCGTTTTTTAACACAATTACATCAATATAATCGTGCGGAAAAGGTTTTCAAAAAGGTGTTAACGCAATTGCCTGCAAATCCTTCCTTTTTACTAGAGTTTGGGGAATTTTATGTGCGTTTGGGGAATTACGAACAGGCGATGTTGTATTTAGGGCAGGTGCCTAAGCAGGCTAGCATTTATCGGGATGTGCTATTTAATCAAGCGCTTATTTATCTAAAAACGGGTCAAAAAAGCCGTAGTTTGGCTATTTTAGATTCGGCACGAATGCAATTCAAATACGATAGACGGTTCATTGAAATGCATGATCGCCTACTCGGTAAGCGGGTGGATAGCTCCCGGGTATTAGCGGATTCTACTGCACAAAAAAGCGATTAAGGGCTGTTATCATTGCGGCTTAATTTGTACCTTTGCAAAAATTTTTTCTATGATTAAGATATCTTTTCCAGACGGTCAGGTTCGTGAGTTTGAACAAGGAATAACTCCTATGGATGTGGCATTATCCATTTCAGAAGGTTTAGCGCGTAATGTTTTGGCGGCTAAGTTGGACGGAGAAGTAGTGGATGCGGTCACGCCTATTTTGGCTGATTCAACCTTGCAATTGTTGACCTGGAATGATACCGAAGGCAAAAAGACATTTTGGCATTCATCAGCCCATTTAATGGCTGAGGCGATTGAAGCTATTTATCCGGGTACTAAGTTTGGTATTGGGCCGGCTATAGAAAATGGTTTTTATTATGATATTGACTTAGGGGATCAGGAATTTGGTTCGGATGATTTTAAGGCGATTGAGGATAAGATGGTGGAGTTAGCGCGTCAGAAAAGTGCTTATTCACGGAAGTCTGTTGCCAAATCGGATGCGATTGCCTATTTCAAAGAAAAGCAAGATGAATATAAATTAGAATTGCTGGAGGGCTTAGAAGATGGTAAAATAACGTTTTACACCCAAGGTAATTTTACGGATTTGTGTCGTGGGCCGCATATTCCATCGACTGGATTTATTAAGTCGGTGAAGTTATTAAGCGTAGCAGGAGCCTATTGGCGTGGTGATGAAAAGCGCAAGCAGATGACGCGTATTTATGCCATTACGTTTCCGAAAGCGAAGGAATTGGAAGAGTATTTATTCTTATTGGAGGAAGCGAAACGTCGTGATCACCGCAAATTAGGTAAGGAATTAGAATTGTTTGCGTTTTCGGAGAAAGTGGGTATGGGTCTCCCCTTGTGGTTGCCTAAAGGAACTATTTTACGTGAACGTTTAGAGAATTTCTTGAAACGTGCGCAGGTTCGTGCTGGGTATTCGCCTGTTGTGACTCCACATATTGCGAGTAAGGAATTGTATGTGACGTCGGGTCATTATGCGAAGTATGGGAAAGATTCGTTCCAACCGATACATACGCCGGATGAAGGTGAAGAATATTTATTGAAGCCAATGAATTGCCCGCATCACTGCGAGATATATAAGACTAAACCGCGTTCGTACAAAGATTTGCCGTTGCGTTTGGCAGAGTTTGGTACGGTTTATCGCTATGAACAATCGGGTGAATTGCATGGATTAACGCGTGTGCGTGGTTTTACGCAAGATGATGCGCATATATTTTGTCGGCCAGATCAAGTTGAAGAAGAGTTTATGAAAGTGATTGATCTCGTTCTTTATGTATTTAAGGCGTTGGGATTTCATGAATATTCGGCTCAGGTATCTTTACGTGATCGGGAGAATCGGGAGAAGTATATAGGAAATGATGAAGATTGGGATCGTGCAGAAAATGCGATTATTCGTTCTGCGGCAGAGAAAGGTTTGCCTACGGTTGTGGAATATGGCGAGGCGGCATTTTATGGCCCTAAATTAGATTTCATGGTTCGCGATGCCTTGGGTCGTAAATGGCAATTAGGGACGATTCAGGTTGATTATCAATTGCCTCAACGATTTGAGTTGGAGTTTACGGGATCGGATAACTTAAAGCATCGTCCAGTGATGATTCACCGCGCGCCATTTGGTTCATTGGAGCGTTTTATTGCGATATTGATTGAAAATACGGCGGGTAATTTCCCTTTGTGGTTGTCGCCTGACCAATTGGCCGTCCTCCCAATTTCTGAGAAATACGAAGATTACGCGAATGAAATTTACTTGCGTCTTCAAGAGCGTGATTTACGTGGGTACGTGGATCACCGGAATGAGAAGATGGGTCGTAAGATTCGTGATGCCGAAGTGGGAAAAGTACCATTTATGATTATTGTGGGAGAGAAAGAGCAGGCTGATGGAATGGTGAGTATACGTAAGAAAGGTGATGGAGATTTAGGGATGATGACGCTAGATGCATTTATGGCATTGGCTGGCGAAGAAATTAACCTTCATTCGTATTCCAACTAGAATAACTGATAATTTATGTCCCCAATGGTCATTTGTTTGCAATTATGGGGTTTTTAAATTAGCTTCGAAGTGATTTTTATTTTAACAAATTATAATTTATGGCTTTACGCCCCAACAACAATTACAGAGGAAATAAAAGAGAAGAAGAACCTTACCGCATAAATCAGTTGATACGTGGGGTTGAAGAGGTTCGATTAGTGGGTGAGAATATCGAGATTGGTGTTTATCCGTTCGCGAAAGCTTTGGAGATTGCAGAATCTCAAAATTTAGATTTGGTTGAAATTTCACCGAAAGCGGTCCCTCCTGTTTGTAAAGTAATTGATTATGCGAAATTCAAGTATGATCAAAAGAAAAAGCAAAAGGAAATTAAGGCCAATGCTACCAAAACAGTTATTAAAGAAATTCGTTTCGGTCCCAATACCGATGAACATGATTTTAATTTCAAATTAAAACATGCGGTTAACTTCCTTAAAGAAGGCGCTAAAGTTAAAGCGTATGTTCATTTCGTGGGTCGTACAATTGTTTTCAAAGAGCGGGGTGAAATGTTGTTATTGAATTTTGCGAAAGGTCTGGAGGACGTAGGTAAGCCAGATGATATGCCTAAATTAGAAGGCAAGCGTATGAGTATCATCTTTTCGCCCAAAGCGGCTAAGAAATAATTTTCAAATTGCGTGGAATCTAGGAGTAATTTTATTACTTTTGCGTTCCAATTTTTACATGTCTAATCAATTAAAGAATGCCAAAAATTAAAACCAACTCTGGAGCGAAGAAACGTTTCAAAGTAACGGGAACTGGTAAGATTAAGCGTAAACACGCTTTTCATAGCCATATCCTTACTAAAAAAACAACGAAACAAAAGCGTAATTTAGTTCACGCTACTTTAGTTTCACCGGCTGATATGGATCGCGTAACATTAATGTTAGGTCTATAATCTCCGATTTCAGTTATTGTTAAACCAGAAAGTAGGCTTAAGTAATCACAAGATTCGCCTCATTTCAAAAAACAAAAAATTATGCCAAGAAGTGTCAATCACGTAGCCTCAAGAGCTAGAAGAAAGAAAATCCTTAAGTTAGCGAAAGGATTCTATGGTCGCGGAAAAAACGTTTGGACTGTAGCCAAAAACAAAGTAGAGAAAGGTTTGCAATATGCATACCGTGATCGTAAAGTTAAGAAAAGAGATTTTCGCGGACTTTGGATCCAACGTATCAATGCAGCCGTTCGCACCGAAGGAATGTCTTATTCTGCATTCATGGGCAAATACAATAAATCTGGAATGACATTAAATCGTAAGGTCTTAGCTGACTTAGCGATGAATCACCCAGAAGCATTCAAAGCAGTTGTTAAGAAATTAGCATAAGCCAAATGAAAAGTCCCGATTTATTCGGGACTTTTTTTTTATCCCTTATCTTTGTTGCCTAATCAGGTAACTTTGCAAAAACCCATCTATTTCGATTATGCCGCCACCACCCCTGTTCACCCTTCGGTGTTTGAACAGATGCGCCCCTATTTTATGGAGGATTTTGGTAATGCAGGCTCGAACCAGCATTATTATGGTTGGGTCGCTGAGGAAGCCATTCAAAAGTCTCGCGCCAAGATTGCTCAGTATTTTAAATTACCTGCTTCTAGTATTCTTTTTACTTCTGGGGCAACGGAATCCAATAATTTAGCCATTTTAGGTTTCTTATCAGATAAAAAACCTAGCCACATCATTACCTCAAGTATTGAGCATAAGGCTGTTTTGGCTGTTTGTAAGCAATTAGAATTGCAAGGTTGGTCCGTTACCTATTTAATGCCAAATAAAAACGGCATGATTGAATTAGAAGCTGTTCGTGCCGCGATTCAACCCACTACGGCGTTAATTACATTAATGCTCGTGAATAACGAATTAGGAACGATAACCGATTACCAAGCCATTCGGTTGTTGGCTGACCAGCATCAAATTGTTTTTCATTCAGATGCAACCCAGGCTATCGGAAAATTAGATTTAATTTCAGATCACTTACCTCATCTAATGAGCTTTTCAGGTCATAAAATTTATGGCCCTAAAGGTGTTGGTGTACTTGTTGTTCAATCAGGAATTACAATAAAGCCAATTGTTTTTGGAGGAGATCAAGAACGCGGATTACGCAGTGGTACATTAGCTGTTCCGCAAATAGTTGGTTTAGCAGCGTGTTTCGACTTAATGCCTGATCTTATAAAACAAGCTCAGATTTTACATGCGTACAAATCTAAAATTTTGGACTCTGTGCCAAATACTTGGACTATCAATGCGCAAAATGGACATACGGTTCCACATATTTTAAGCATATCATTACCTAATACGGATTGGGAAACTCTATTTCAACGCGTTCCTGCCATTGCGGTGTCCAACGGTTCCGCATGTAATGCGAAGACGCACCTGCCCTCCCATGTACTCAAAGCTATTGGTTTAAGTGACTCATTGGCCTTAGCTACGTTGCGAATCTCATTGGGTAACACTACTTCAGCTTCAGATATTGATTTTTTAATTGATTATGTAAACGAGAAATTGGTCAAGCTATGAAAGAACTCATTCAAATTCTTGACCAATTAAACAACTTATTAAATACGGGCGAATCTTTTGCTCTTGCAACTGTGGTACATGTAGATGGATCAGCATATCGAAGACCTGGTGCGCGTATGTTGATCGACGAACATGGAAATTGGTGGGGCGGCATTAGTGGTGGGTGTTTGGAAGGTGATTTGCTTAAGAAGGCTCAGTTGGCTATGCGCCAACAAACCATCAAGAATATTACG
>CANHKE010000066.1 GCA_947461155.1 Cytophagaceae bacterium
ATACCAATTTCTGCGCAGTGCCGGATTTCATTCGGGTACTTCCCGTGACATATTCGGGCCCCACCAATACCTCAATGGGGTAATTCGCCTCCGCCGCGATCACACTCCCACCATTGCACACAATGCAACCCGTCAAAATACCCCGGGCATTGGCTGCCTGTAAACCACCGACCACATATGGCGTTCGACCGGAAGCCGCAATACCAATAACCGTATCCAACGGCCCAATACCAAATGACTCCATATCCAACCAAGCCTGATTTGGATTATCCTCCGCATCTTCGACCGCTTTACGAATCGCCCCGTCACCACCCGCAATAATCCCAATCACCAAATCAAATGGCACACCGTATGTCGGCGGGCATTCCGACGCATCGACCACGCCTAATCGGCCCGAAGTGCCAGCCCCTATGTAAAATAAGCGCCCGCCCTGCTCCATGCGTGGAACAATTTGATTCACTAATGCCTCGATTTTCGGAATGACTTTTTCCACGGCAAAGGGCACGGTTTTATCCTCCGCATTGATTTGACGCAATAAGGTTTCGACCGTTTGTTTATCTAAATCCTCGTAATGAGACGTAGACTCAGTCGCCAATAAGGTTAAATTTTCAGCCATGTTTATTTCGATAATTGAGCCAAATTGGCAAAGAAATGCGGTATCGTTTCGATCCCCTTATAAAAATTAAATAATCCGTAATGTTCATTCGGAGAATGAATCGCATCCGAATCCAATCCGAATCCCATCAAGATAGACTTCACACCCAGCTCCTTCTCAAATAAGGCCACAATCGGAATACTACCCCCACCGCGCGTAGGAACAGGTTCTTTCCCAAATGTCGTCGCTAAAGCTTCTGAAGCCGCCTGAAAGGCAATACTATCCGTTGGCATCAAATATGCCTCTCCACCATGATGCGCTTTCACAGTCACTTTCACCCCTTTCGGTGCGATGGCTAAAAAATGCTCCGTAAACAATCGGGTAATTTCATCCGAACTTTGGTTGGGAACTAAACGCATGGAGATTTTGGCATAGGCCATCGAAGGCAAAACCGTCTTTGCCCCTTCGCCCGTATACCCACCCCAAATGCCATTAACGTCTAAGGTTGGACGGATCGATGCCCGTTCAATCGTCGAAAATCCTTTCTCTCCATGCACCGTTTGAATACCTAAATCCTTTTGATAGGCATCTAAATCAAAGGGCGTTTGTGCCATCGCGGCGCGATCAGCAGGGCTAACGTCCAGCACGCCATCGTAGAATCCTGGTATTGTAATGTGATTGAATTCATCATGCATGGACGCAATCATTTGGCATAAAATATTAATCGGATTCGCGACAGCACCTCCATAGACACCTGAGTGCAAATCGCGATTGGGTCCTTGAACCGCCACTTCCATGTAACTCAACCCACGTAAGCCCACATCGATCGAAGGAATATCATTCGCAATGATGGCCGTATCGGATATCAAGATTACGTCGGCAGCTAATAATTCCTTGTGCGTGGTCACAAATAGACCCAGATTATCCGAACCTACTTCCTCCTCCCCTTCAATCATAAATTTCACGTTACAGGTCAATTCACCTGCTGCTTGCATGGCTTCAAATGCCTTAATGTGCATAAAAACTTGCCCTTTGTCGTCGCAGGCACCACGGGCAAAAATCAAACCATCTTTTACAATCGGTTCAAATGGTGGATTATCCCATAATTCCAATGGATCGGCTGGCTGAACGTCATAATGACCATAAACCAAAACGGTCGGCGCCGACGGATCAATCATTTTCTCGCCATACACAATGGGAAAACCAGCGGTTTCTTCTAAGCGGACATGGTCAGCACCTGCGTTGCGAAGACTGTCTGCCACCCATTCCGCTGTTTGACGTACAGAACCAGCATATGCGGGATCAGCCGAAATGGAAGGCATGCGTAATAATTCGAATAATTCTGCCAAAAAACGATCGTGATTGGCCTGTATAAAATCTTGCGTATTTTTCATGGGTTGTCGGCGGAATCGAATATAAATTCCATCAACAAATATAAAAAAATAAAATCAAGCTTTACTTCTTCGCAGGGATAAGGTACATGCGATTTTCGGTTCCTTGAAAAATGCGGACAATGTTCATGCGGTGCGTGAAAACGACCAAGACTGCAATGAAGATTCCGAAATAAATAATCGCTGGTTCGACAGGCCCGAAAACCCCTAAACTAAGCAACATAGGAAATAAGATGGAGGCCACCATTGACCCCAAAGATACATAGTGTGAGATGCCAAAAACCAAAAGAAAAATCAAAATACTAGCCATCGCAGCTGCCGGATGCAAGGCCAAAACCATGCCTAAGGTTGTTGCCACACCTTTTCCCCCTTTAAAATTACAGAATACGGGAAGCAGATGTCCAATGATCGCCAGGAAGCCAAAGAAAATCTTCAGTGTCACGCATGATTGCCAATCTACTTGATGGGTGTAAAAAAGAAACGAAGCTAAACTCGTGGCTAAAAAGCCTTTTAACGCATCCACAAATAACACGATACTTCCTGCTTTTTTGCCTAAAACGCGAAATGTGTTTGTAGCGCCTGCATTTCCGCTACCATGCAATCGAATGTCCAATCCGTGATAGGTATTTCCATACCAAATCGCTGTGGGGATTGAACCTAGCAAATAACTTAAAATGGATAGACCTGTAATTATTAAAATCATAAATCGGCAATAAATAAGCGCTACGGCTCGAATTCAAATATAGGTCGCTAATGTGCGAAAATCAAGAAGTTCAAAAAAGTTCTTGAAATGTTTAAATTTTGGTCTTTATAATATACCAAAATTGCGTTTTAGAAGTTGAAATTGATCGAACCCATCAACCGAAAACGTTCCGGATTTCCGTGATCTAAATAGCTTAAGCGGTGGAAAGCTTGCAAGCGAAAAAGTTTAAATATATTATCAATGCCATAGCCCACCTCGACAAATGCTTTGTGGGGATCTAGGGAGTCAAACGCATATTGATTTAAGAAACGGGATTTAATCGGACTATTAACGTCTTTCATTAATTCATGATTTACTTCTCGTTGGCTACCATAGAGCACATTCGCACTGGCAATAAATCGCCATTTTAATTTCTTAATGATCGGAATGCGATTAAAAAATAAGCCCTCAAAATTGTGATTATACTGCAATGATGCGAATCGATCACTCACAAATTCAAAATAATTCATCGTCGAGAAAGCACTGCGCACAAACATAAAGGTTTCATTTCCCAAATGAGGAAACAATAAAGGCGCTGGTAGATTTGAGGGTGTATAGCCGGCAGAAAACGTATAATCCGAGCGTCCAAATTTACCCATTCGGAAAGTCTGATACGCCTTAATCGTAAATCGTTGGTAATTAAAATCACCACCTAAAAACCCCTTAAAGCCCCGCTGGTACCGAAACGTAATAACGGGAATTCGACGCGTGGCCAACGTAATCTTTTCATTCCCATTGAGTATGAACGTCTCATTTTTGGCAAAGCGAGCTTCCAATGTTAAAAATGTCTCATCGTAATGATCTTGTACCGGCGAATCCTTGCCTAATTCTGGATTTAAACGATACTGAAAACGAAACAATGGATCAAATGAGCGCATGTTCATAGAGCCTGTTAATCGAAATCCTTTGATAAATTCAGTAGATAAAAATGCTTCCGTATCCCTTCTGAAAAATGCTCCCGAAAATGCCCCCCATTTGGTAAAGGCATAAAACAGTTTATTATCCCCAATTAACTCTGGGGTTAGGCCAACGCGCTCTAAGTCATAACTATGACGCAGACCACCTACCGTCCATTTATTCTTTGAAAACAAATAATTCACCTCACCCGAGTATTTGGGTAGCAAGTCCTTCGTTCCAAAACTAACATGCCCTCTGAAAATCCAATGTGAATCAAATTTAGCATTCGTACGGAATCCCAATCTAAAACGTGCACCCTCCACCTGATTGATGGCAAAACTGGAAATATATGGTCCAACCTCAACATCATTAAATTTCCGGTAACCACTTAAAATGATATCGGCAATTTCAACATAAGTCCTAACCACAGGTACAGCCTTCACCGAGTCAATCATGGCAAAAGCAAGTAAGTCTTGACGGCTCAACGACTCATGCCGTGCATTTTTCCAAAACTCAGGATTCGAATCACGTGCATCCTCCGCAACTTCAGAAGTCCGGTCATAAAATTCCAGCGCATGCGGCTGATTCACCACAAAATCCTTATTCGAAATGTACATTTTTAACAGCATACCCGCAGAACCTTTGGTTATTTCCTCTAAATCAATCAGAAAACGGGTGCGTGCTGGCAACCACGCTCCTTCCGACGTTTGTTCGAGTTCTTGGGATATTTTGATCTTTTCGATGAAATTAAGATTCGCAGCCTTACCTACCGTGGCGTCAATTTGTGCCAAAGCGAAGTGTGTTGTATCAATCCACATCTGACCCGTATACGTCAAATCTGCTGGATTTTTTGGCTCAAATTCAATTTGATAACAAACTTTACCATCAATTTTAACCGTGTCTTGTAGATAATACTGATAGGTCTGCTTCCATTGTTCCCCAATCGGGCTTGCAAAATCTTTCCCGAAGAAACTGATGTAATTTTGATAAAAATTATAATTGGCAACCAAATTCCCTCCGATCAATTGGGACACAACGCCCCCTTCACCCATACCGACACCCTTGATATTTGTTTTCAAAACATGCTCTCTTCGGCGCCGAGGAGTATCCCGATAATAATACTTGCTGACAGACTCCGTGATGTACGTAGGAATCACCATTTTGCCATCTTCACCAGCGCGCTGCTCAAATTTCTTAATGGCAGACGCAATGTCTTGCATGAGTTTTTTATCCTTGAACTTGTCGGATATATTATCGACATCCAGCTCCATTTTGGCGTAGGAATCATATTCGTAGGCTGCTAAATGACTGCGATCATTGCGTGTTTTATTAGCCATCACACCCCGCAAAATCTTAAATGCAGGGTTCTCGCCTGAGTATACTTTTACTTCAGATAATGCGGCCGTATTGGGTTGAATTTGAAAATCTGTTTGGTGCAAACCGGGTGTTTTAGCTACCCATTTTACCCGACGGGCATATCCCACAAACGAAACGAATAATGAATCTGAAGCAACTTTTGATTGAAATGAATACTCCCCTTGAAAATTGGTTACCCCTCCACTATTGACGCCTTTTAGGCCAACAGAAGCAAAGGGGATCGGGTCTCCAGAATCCGCATCTGTCACGATTCCTTTATAGGTAAATTGTGCCTTCGCGTAGAACGCGAGGAAAAGCAAAACCAACACTAGCCAGCGGCTATTGCTAACCAATTTCATCTAAAGGGTTTATGTAATTAATTTCTAATTTGGTCAATCCTGCTGAAAAATCCGCGATTCATCCACAAATTTTTTAAATTTTTGTAGGGCACGCGCGCGATGCGCCAGTTGATTTTTTTCAGCCATGCTTATTTCCGCAAAGGTCAAATCCTTGCCTTCGGGCATAAAAACGGGATCATACCCAAAACCATTTGACCCCCGTGGCTCTTCGGTAATCTGACCATGAATTTCACCTTCAAATACATAAAATTGACCTTGGTGGTGCAATGTCAATACAGTAACAAAACGGGCATTTCGATTGGCTGTCGTCGCCAATTCTTGTAGCAACTTGGCTACATTCGCCGCGTCACTTTTCGATTCGCCAGCATACCGGGCAGAATAAACACCAGGGGCTCCACCTAAGGCATCTACTTCCAAACCAGAATCATCTGCCAGACAACTTATTCCACCAAAATGACGCGCAATAAATTCCGCCTTCTGCATCGAATTTTCCTGTAAAGTGCTACCTGTCTCCGGAATTTCCGTTTGCAAACCCAATTCAAAAACAGTCCTAAAATCAAAAAGATCTCCTAAGAGATCTTTGATTTCATCAATTTTATGTTGGTTCTGCGTCGCTAAGTAAATAACTGATTTCATAACCCTAAGGTGCAATCACCGAAATTTCAAAATACAAGGGCGAATAACCCGGAATCGTTGAGTTGCCTGCCGTTCCATACCCTAATGCATATGGGATAATGACCGCAGCCTTCTCACCAGCACGCATTTTTTTCAAGGCCTCCGTAAACCCAGGAATCAAGTTGTTTTGACTTAACACAAATGGGACCGTTGGCGTCCCTAACGTCCCCGATCCAAAAACCGCGTTATATACATAGGCCCCAGAGGCATCCGCATGCACATAACTATACGCCAACCGACCTGTATAATTCACAAGTACCGGCGCATCTGCAGAGACCGAAGCGCCCGTGGGATTTTCAACCAATTTCTTAAATACCAAACCCGTACTTGTTTTTTCGGGGTTATCAATGGCATATGTTTTTTGAATTAAAGCAATTTGTTCGGCTTCATTGCGAATCGCATCTAAACTCAATTCCAATTTAATGACCGAATAGGCAGGAACATCACCATATGCCGTTCCGCCAAACGCCAAAGCCGATGGAATCAAGAATGTGCCACTCTCCCCCTCTTTCAGCATGGTTAAAGGCAACGTAAACACCGTGGTCGTATTGCTTAATCCCCAAACCGTCGAGCGGTTGATACCCTTCGCCTTGGATGTCGAATCGACCACCGTGCCGTCCAACAGCGTCATCTTGTAATTAAAAGTAACTAAGTCGCCCTGGTTTTTAATTTTACCGGTACTTCCAGCGGTATTGATTTGATAGTATAGACCTTCTGGAGACTTCTGCAATGTCAATTTTTGAACCTTGATGTAGTTCTGAATTTCGACTTCATTTTTATTGGATTGTTCGTCGACCGTATCCACCGAACAGCTGCTCAAAAAGAGCGCACAGCTAATTAAAATTCCAAAAATATATTTCATCTACTTATTGAATTTTGGCAACGTAAATTTCAAAAACTAATGGCGTAAAGCCTGGAATTGTGGTGCTAGACCC
>CANHKE010000067.1 GCA_947461155.1 Cytophagaceae bacterium
GTTAATAGTCTCATTCAAGAAATCTCCCAAGCGATTAAGGAGGTCAACCCACGCGTAAAATTTGGCATTAGTCCGTTTGGTATTTGGCGACATAAGAGTTCCGATCCGGAATATGGATCGCCGACGCGCAATGGCTTACAATCTTACGACGACCTATTTGCAGATACCGAAAAATGGGCAAAATCCGGTTGGCTTGATTACCTTGCCCCCCAATTATACTGGGGAAATACGCATCGCGTAGCCCCTTTTGGGCCGTTGGCCACTTGGTGGAATGAACATGGCTATGGCAGACCGATTTACATTGGCCACGCGGCATATCACTTAGCCGACCAATGGAATGCAGCGGAATTAGGAAAGCAATTACAGCAAGCAAGACAGTTGGATCAAGTGAAAGGATCCATTTATTTCAGCTCGAGCCAACTGGCAAAAAACCTAAAAGGGTTCCGTGATACCTTACGCAAATCCTATTTTGCCCATGTGGCCTTGGTTCCCACGATGACGTGGTTGGACAGCATTCCACCGACTGCTCCGCACCAAGTTAGTTTAAACAAAAAGGGTGGCCAATGGGTTTTGACATGGAAACCAGGTGAAATCAGCACAGATAAAGATCCGGCTGCCTATTATTTGGTCTACAAAATACACCGAAAGGAAGGGATGAAGGCATTGGAACATGCGGAAAACATCATTTACAAGGGGAGTAAAACAGAATTAATGATTGAGGCGAGTAGCGTGGAATCTGGACATGGATTCGTGGTTACGGCCTTAGATCGACTACATAATGAATCACCTGCTGGTACGGTACAATGGATCGTGCCTAATCTAAATTAATATGAGTTTACGCTTTTTACATTTGACAGTTAAGGATATCACGCAAGAAACGAATGATACGAAAACCATTCATTTTTGGCATCCGATTCATGAGACCTTATCGTATATTTCTGGCCAATTTTTAACGCTGATCCCAAGTATAGCAGGGGAAAAACCACGCCGCAGTTATTCGCTTTCTTCATCTCCTAAGACAGATATGTCGCCGGCGGTAACTGTGAAGCGCATTGAGGGGGGATTGGTTTCGAATTTTCTGTGTGATGAAATTAAGATTGGAGATGCGATTGAGGTCATTGCCCCCATGGGTAATTTTGTTTTGGAAGCAGATGCAAGTCATGCCAAAACCTATGTGTTTGTGGGTGCTGGATCGGGCATCACCCCGCTTATGTCCATGATTAAAACGGTGTTGCATGGCGAGCCGAAGTCGAAAATTCGGGTCATTTACGGATCACGCCATGAAGACCAAATTATCTTCAAAAGGCAGTTGGACGAATTAGAAGTTTCTTTTGCCGATCGTTTACACGTGTTGCATGTGATCAGTCAGCCTTCGGCCTCATGGCCGGGTTTAAAAGGGCGTATTAATCAAGCGTCTACGGTGTATTATTTGAAACAGGAATTTGGTATTGATATCGCCAAAGCACATTATTTCCTTTGCGGACCTGCAGGTATGATGGATGATGTACAAGCGGCTTTAGGGATTTTTGATGTGCCTGCGGATCAAATTCACAAGGAATTATTTAGCACGGCACCTTCGTCTGAAACGTCTATAGAAGATAATTCGGTGGCGCGCAACATCACGTTGATTTATGAAGGCAAATCACACGCAGTGACCGTTCAGCCACATGAAACGATATTGGAAGCAGCATTAGAGGCTGATTTGGATATTCCGTATTCCTGCCAGGCGGGTATGTGCACGGCATGTATGGGCTTATGCAAATCGGGATCTGTGGTGATGGACGAGGAGGATGGCTTAACGGCGGGCGAAATTCAAAAGGGGTATATCTTGACTTGTGTGGCGCATCCGACGAGCGATGGGGTGGTGATCGATTTGGATTAATATCAGTTTTTCGGGGTTTAAAGTCCCTTTTTCCACTTACCTTTGGCAATCCTCCAAGGTTTGCCAAAGGTAGGGGGGATTAGAAATCGCGCGGATCCCAAGCCACCCGCGTATTGTCATACAAATTGGCAAGTTGGGCCATGTCCGCAGCATCCAGCGCAAAATCAAACACCGTTGCATTTTCAATCATACGATCCCGATGAATGGATTTTGGAATCGTTACAGCGCCTAACTCAATATTCCAGCGAATCAAAATCTGATAGGTCGTCTTCGCCCATTTACGTGCGATTTCAACTAAAACGGGATGATCTTTTTTCAAACCTCGCACAACCGGCGCATACGCTTCCACTTGTATCCCTTGCTCCTGACAGAAAGCGATTTCCGCCGGCTGATAACAAAACGGACTTAATTCAATTTGATTCACCGCGGGACAGATATTCGCATAAGTCAAAAGCTCCGATAAGTTCTTTTGGTAATAATTAGATACCCCGATGGACTTAATCACCCCTTGTTCATGCAAGGATTCCAAGGCCCTCCACGTTTCCTTTCGCTTCTCATCTTTCGGCCAGTGAATCAGGTACAAATCCAGGTACGTCAAAGACAAGTCTTTCAACGACTTTTCAAAGGCCCGCAAAGTTGAATCATAGCCCATATCATCCATCCAAACCTTACTTGTGATAAACAATTCTTCGCGAGAAACGGAAGCAGACGCTATTGCCTGACCAACCTCCAATTCATTTCCATAAATAGAAGCGGCATCGATTAAGCGAATCCCGAGGTCTAACGCTTCACGGACCGAATGTCCCACTTCGTTTTGTTGGCCCGGCGCATAAACCCCCAAACCCAATTGGGGCATCAAGCAACCATTATTCAATCGAACATTTGGAATTTGTAACATGATTTCTTGTTAGATATTGGCTTTAAAGCTAGCTAAATTTGATGTATTTTTACAAAAAAATAGCCGATGACCCGAGTAGTAAGCACACAACCTAGCAACCGCAAATTCCTTGCTTCCAATTTCACCTTAAGCACCTGGGAACTGGTATTGCCTTATTTTGAGCAATTAAGCAAAACCGAAATTAATTCATTAGATGACTTGATCGCGTTTTGCCAAAATCGTTCCGAACTCGAAAGTTACCTATCGGAAAACTTCGCTTGGCGGTATATTAAGATGTCTTGTGATAATCAGAATGAAGTGCACCAACAAAGCTACCAGCAATTTGTCAACGAGATTATGCCAAATGCTTCGGTTTTCGAAGATGCTTGGAATAATAAAGTGATGCAAAGTCCATTTGCCGCTGAACTCCCAGAAGCAGGTTATTCCATCATGCTGCGAGGTTTGAAAAAATCCATTGAAATCTTCCGCGAAGAAAATATTCCCTTGTTCACCGAATTGCAAAATTTACAAACGCAATATGGAGCGGCAACCGGCGCGCTCATGGTGGAGATTGATGGGGAGGAAAAAACGCTCCAACAAGCCAATGCCTATTTAGAATCGAACGACCGCGAAAAAAGGCAAAAAGTATATCAAAAAGTTTCTGGAGCGCGCTTAGCCATCCAAGAAAAACTAGATGACTTATTTAATCAATTAGTCGCCAAAAGACATCAAGTTAGCCTGAACGCAGGCTTCGCAAATTACCGCGATTTTGCCTTCGCCAGCCTGGGTCGATTCGATTATACCCCAGCCGATTGCTTTGAATTCCACGAGGCCGTAGCCAAAACGGTCGTACCAATGATCAACCGACAAGCTCAAAAAAGGAAAGCGGGTCTGAGCCTTGAGCATTTAAAACCGTGGGACAAAGCCGTAGACATGCTCGGTCGTGAGCCCTTAAAACCATTCGAAACAGGCGAGGAATTACTTACCAAAACCATCGAAGTATTCGATCGCATGGATCCATTTTTGGGTAATTGCCTAAAAGAAATGGTCAAATTAGATCGCTTTGATTTAGACTCACGCAAAGGGAAAAATCCAGGCGGCTATAATTACCCACTAGAAGAAAGTGGATTCCCCTTCATTTTCATGAACGCCGCCGGCCAGGTCCGCGACATGGTGACACTTTTGCACGAAGGTGGACACGCCGTTCACTCCATTTTAACCAAAGATTTAGCCCTAAATGCCTTCCGAAATTTCCCATCGGAAGTAGCTGAATTAGCCTCTATGAGCATGGAACTAATCACCATGGATCATTGGGACGCGTATTTTGCGGATCCTCAAGCGGCGAAACGTGCCAAAATCAAGCATTTGGAGGACATTTTAGATACCTTACCTTGGGTGGCGACGATTGATGCATTCCAACATTGGATCTATGAAAATCCAAGCCATACACCCGCTGAACGTTCGCAAGCATGGAACCGTATATACGGACAATTTTCAGATACGATCACCGACTGGAGTGGACTGGAGGATGTCAAAACGAAACTTTGGCAAAAACAATTGCACCTATTCGAAGTGCCATTTTACTACATTGAATATGCCATTGCGCAATTGGGCGCTCTAGCTGTTTGGCGTAATTACTGCCAAAATCCAGCACAAGCATTGGATCAATATTTGAATGCGCTAAGTCTGGGTTATACCAAACCGATTAAAGAAATATACGCCACAGCCGGAATTGAATTCAATTTCAGCCAAGCCTACATCCAAGAATTAATGGACTTCTTAGCCCAAAAAATTCAGCAATTAGAAGAAAGCTAATTTTTTTAAACCAAAATTTGGCCTTACTTTTGCAACGTATTTTTGTCAATAAGAACAATGAAATTAAAAAATTTACTTCCGATTGTTGCCCTAGCACTAACCGCTATCGCTTGTGATTATCAAAAAAACAACACAATCAAACAAAAAGACGTTCGTAAAGATGATGAGCACGTTTACGGAGTTCATCCAGATAGCGCAGCGGCTCAATCTAAATTAACGTACACTGCAAAACCAGAATTGGAAGTACGCGCGAACAACATTCGCGAGAAATTATTCCACGGAAAAGAAATTTCGAAAGGGAATTAATTCCCCAAATAGCTTAAAAATCAAGCCGGTCGATGACCGGCTTTTTTTATGCCTATTTGTTAATGATTAAATCTCGGATGAATGTCAACTGGTAGAACATTACTGTAAATATCACCGACCAGAATATCCCTGAAATCGCCATAAAAAACAACACCCGTGGCGTAGGAACTTTAAAAGACAATGCAAGCAAACTCCCGCCGATCGGCGTAAATAATAAAGGCGTCATTACGGCGATCCCAATAATTCCAAATCGCTGCCATACACGAACCGCATAGCGCGCACGACCCGAAAATAGTTTTGGCTTTTGAACGCGAATTCGAGAAATCTGCTGTACCAGAAATCGGCCTATGGTCAACATAATCGTCACCGTGGTCATCATGCCCACCCACGTACAAATAATCGTCTCCAGCATCGTTAAGCCCAAACCAAAACCCGTTAACGGGCCAGCCACAAACTTAATCGACGAAGCGGCCATGACCGCAAAATAGGCTCCCCACTGCATTATTTGGCACCCTTATAAACCGAGACCCCTTGATCCAAAAAGGCTACAAAATGGGATATGTTGGCATCAAAAGCCACCGGCTTCACCATCGGAGCTGCATCATTTCGTGGATCTATTAATACATAATGCGGCTGCGCATTCGAGTTAAATCGCGTAATCTGAAAATCTAAATTTTGATCCCCCAAAGACTTCTTCTCCTGACCATCTACTTTGGACACATACCATTGATCCGCCGGCAATTCCGTCTTATCATCGCAGTACAAAGCCACAACCACATATTGCTCTTGAAGGCGTTTTAAAACCTGTGGGTCCGACCATACATTTTCCTCCATTTTCCGACAATTCACACAGCCGTGACCCGTGAAGTCGATGAACAATGGTTTATTCACTTTCAACGCATATGCCTTCGCCTCTTCAAAATCAAAAAAGCCCTGCAAACCCAAAGGCAAAGTGAGAAAATCCGCATATTTCTTTTGGCCTTGATCCGTTTTTACAGGAGCTGACACCGAAGCTTCTGCGCCTTTAAAGTCCTGCGAACTTAACGGGGGCAACCAGCCTGAAAGCCCTTTCAACGGCGCTCCGAACATGCCCGGAATTAAATAAATAACAAAAGCCAACACAGCCGTGGCGAACAAAGTGCGCGGCACGGATAAATTTTTAGCCGGACCATCATGCGGCAACGAAATCTTACCAAATAAATACAACGTCAACGCACCGAACACCGCAATCCAAATAGCTAAGAAAATCTCCCGATCCAATAAATGCCAGTGATACACCTGATCCGCCACACTTAAAAACTTAAAGGCCAACGCAATTTCCAAGAAACCCAAGACCACCTTCACCTCATTCATCCAATTACCTGATTTAGGCAAGGACTTCATAAAGCCCGGAAAAATCGCAAACAAGGTAAACGGTATCGCAAAGGCTAAAGAGAAACCCAACATTCCGATAATAGGCTTCAAGAAAACACCTTGTGAGGCTGCAATCAAAATTGACCCAGCCAAGGGTCCCGTGCAAGAGAATGAAACCAATACGAGCGTAAAGGCCATAAAAAATACGCCCATTAAACCGCCCTTGTCCGATTTGGCATCCACCGAATTTACTAAACCCGAAGGCAACACAATTTCAAATGCCCCTAAAAAGGAGATACCGAAAAAGATAAAAATGACGAAGAATAAGATATTCGGAATCCAGTGCGTACTTAAAAAGTTTGCGAAGCTAGCCCCCGCAAAAAATGCGAGTATCGTTCCGAAAAATACGTAAATCAACACGATAAATAAACCGTATAAGAAAGCGAGACGCTTTCCTCCTTGTTTCTTTGTAAAGAAACTCACGGTCATCGGAATCAAAGGATACACACAGGGTGTCAATAATGCCAATAAACCCGCCCCCAAAGCCACAAAAAAGAACTCGATTAGTCCTCCTCCAGCTACATCAGAGGCTTTTTTTTTTGAGTCTTCCGCAGACGAAATTTTAAAATTCCCCTTGATTGGTACGCACAAACCACTTTCA
>CANHKE010000068.1 GCA_947461155.1 Cytophagaceae bacterium
AACAGCGCTGTCCATAGACGAAACCTATCAATTCCTACAAGATCCCGAAGCCGGAGGAATCTGCTTGTTTGTGGGAACCATTCGAAATAAAAACCAGAATAAAGACGTCGAAAATTTAACCATGGAGGCTTATAGCGCCATGGCCAAAAAACAAATGGAACGGATTGCCAACGAAGCCGCTGAAAAATGGCCGATTCGAAACATCAGTGTGTCACACCGGACAGGCAAATTGGAAATCGGTGATATCGCCGTGATTATCGGGGTTTGTTCCATTCACCGCGCAGAAGCATTTCAAGCCTGCGAATGGTTAATCGACACATTGAAAAAGGAAGTACCTATTTGGAAAAATGAATTCTATACGGACGGTTCTGCCTGGCTTGTGCCCCATCCTTGATCAACCATTAAGTTGCAGCCGCGAATTTCCGAATTGTCAAAGCGGCCTAACACTTTAAAACGCTTGCCGTCTGACTCCAGCGAGCCTAAATCTTTCGTCTCGATAAACGGACACGAATCGATATTCGCCAAATCAATTACTTGAATTCCACCTACTCGGCCCGGCGTGGTGACCTTAGCAAACGGATCTGTCACCTCCCGCAACTGAACACGCATCGATACACCTGGGGTAAAAATACCCGCCTCAGCAGCATAGGCCTGCGAGAATAATTCCGTCATCCCATATTCGGATGCAATGGTAGACAAACCCATGCGTTCCATCAAAAACACATGCACTCGTTCCCGAATCCATTCTTCGCGACGCCCCTTCATGCCCCCTGTCTCCATCACGATGATGCGACCATCCGCCACGGCTTCTTTCCAAAACGAAAAATCTTGGCCGGAATCCACCCAATCCAATAACCCAAACGTGACCCCCATCACCCAAATTTTTCGATCAGTGGCAAGCGCCTTTTTGATCTGAATAACCAAGTCTTCGTATTGATTCAAGAAAAAACCCGATAAGGACGACCCCGATTCTTGGATAAAATAATCCATCATAAAAACGAGCGAGGAGGTGCTCCGCTCCAAATATGAGGGTAAAAGGGCGAATATGTGGTAGTCCGACAATGCCCCATAGGCCGATTCAAAAATACGTTTGGATTGCAGCTGGTAAAATGCCGGATCGCACACGGGATGTTTGGACGGAATTTGACCCGTCGTACCTGAACTCTCAAAATCAAACAAGACAGGCGCCGAACCTGTTTGAACACGGTGGTTCTTAAATAACTCAATAGGTAAAAATGGAATAGCTTCCAACGATGTAACGGAAGCTGGATTTATGCCAAGAAGTTGCAGGTAATTTTTATAGAGCGGATTGTACGCAACCGTAAATCGAAACATCTCCAACGCAATCACCTCAAAGTCGGCATCCTGCATATGCAGCACCTTTTCTCTCAATTCCGAACGCCAAGGTTCCCACATGTTCAACTCCGACCGCATTGCTTTTTTTGAATAATCGAACAAAATTAAACCAAATCATTAACTTTACGAACTATGTCCCGATTGACACGCATTTCTTGTTGGCTTATTAGCCTTACCCTCCTAAGTTCTTGCTTGAAAGAACCAGATTGGTCGACCACGCCTGTCATTAAATTCCAGAAAATCGAAAAAATCACCAAAGTCAGCAATGATGGATTCGGTGGTAAAACCAAATTGGACTCCGTGATTATGCACATCTCCTTCCAAGATGGAGATGGCGATTTGGGCTTAACCGAAGCGCAACTCAAATCGAGCGCTCAGTACAAGGATTTTCGAAATTTCGAAGTGGCCGTTTTGCATAAAAAAAATGGCACCTATGCGCCGATTACTTTTAGCCCTCCGTTAGGTGGACTGATGAATTTCAACTTTAATCCGGACCAAAAAACAGGCGCCATTGAAGGCTCAATCGCCTATTCCACCCAATTTGTTTATGCTTTTTACAAAGGCTATTCGCCGCGATTTACCCCCACTAACGATACCTTGAAATTTCAAATATTCATTCGCGATAACGCAAAAAATGTCAGCAACACGGTGGAAACAGACCCCATTGTGATTTTCCAAAATTAACCTACTTCAAAAACAAACGCATGAAAATCAACGCATACCTAATCGGGATTCTAGTCCTAT
Source organism: Cytophagaceae bacterium (assembly GCA_947461155.1). Lineage (GTDB taxonomy): Bacteria > Bacteroidota > Bacteroidia > Cytophagales > Spirosomataceae > Aquirufa. Next base: position 2,101 of record CANHKE010000068.1, read on the forward strand.
GTAGTTTACACCTACATGCCCAAAAAGAAATTACTTTAACGGATATTTGGCGAAATGGAACGTTCCAACAAAAAAACATTCAAAACCTCAATTGGACTGAGGATGGCCAATCCTATTTAGAATTAAAGGCGGGAAAAATTCTAAAAACCAACATTCAAGATCCGAGTAAATCCGAGGTACTCTTCGACGAAAAAAGCATCAAAACGGCGAGTGGCGAGATGATTCGCGTGCAAAAATTCAGCCTTTCCTCGGACGAGCAAAAGATTCTTATCGGGACTGCATCGGAAGCGATTTACCGCAGAAGTTCCACCGAAACCAATTATGTATTTGACAGAACAACTCAGCAATTGAAATTATTGGTTGCTGGGGGTAAGCAAATGCATGCTAGTTTTTCCCCTGATGGAAAAAAGGTGGCTTTCGTTCGGGAAAATAACTTGTATTGGGTTGACTTGGCCACGGGCATGGAAAAGGCTGTGACGACATCGGGGAAAACCAATAGCATTATTCATGGTGTTTGTGATTGGGTTTATGAAGAAGAATTTTCTTTTTCTAAGGCCTTTGCCTGGGCACCAGACAGTAAAAAAATAGCCTTTTACACGTTTGACGAAACGCAAGTTCCGGTCTACAACATGCAAATGTGGGGCGAATTATATCCCAAAGACTACCGCTACAAATACCCAAAAGCGGGAGAGGCAAATTCCATCGTCACGCTTTCTATCGCGCTCATTGAAACCAATTCCATTCAAAATGTGAATGTTGGCCCCATCAAAGACCAATACATTCCGCGGATGAAATGGACAAAAAATGCGGATGTTTTGGCGTTCATTCGCTTAAACCGTTTGCAGAATCACATGGAGTTAATTCACCATCATTTGACCCAAGCAAGTGAAACAGTGGTTTATGAAGAGAAAACAGATACTTCTATTGAAATCGAATCCATAGGAAATGATATCACTTATTTAAGTGATCAAAAAAGCTTCCTGTTCACCTCAGAGAAAAGTGGGTTTAAACATATTTATTGGCAAGATATCGCGACGGGCAAACAGCGTGCGATCACCCAAGGAAATTGGGAAGTAGATGATTTATATGGGTATAATGAAAAGACGAAAACGCTCTATTTTAATTCGACTGAGCGTACGCCCATTGGCCGCGATGTGTATCAAATTTCTTTGGATGGATCAGGGAAAAAATTAATCGCGGGACTAACAGGAACGAATACGGCGACCTTTAGTCCCGATTATTCCTATTATATCTTAACACATAGTTCGGCGAAAAGCCCAGCTAAAATTTCGTTAAACAGCACGAAAACAGGCTTAGTACGCGTGTTGGAAGACAACGCGAAATTAGCCAGCCAAGTCACCGAGTATCAAATGTCACCCCGTGAATTTTTCGAAATTCCGTTGGCCAATGGCGATCACCTAAACGGGTACACCATTAAACCCGCGAACTTTGATCCGAACAAAAAATATCCGGTTTTAATGCATGTGTATGGGGGGCCGGGTAGCCAACAGGTGCTGGATGTGTTTCCGGCTGCGGATTACTACTGGTATCAAATGTTATTGAAAAAAGGCTATTTAATCTATTGCATCGACAACCGAGGAACGGGTGCACGTGGGGTTGCGTTCAAAAAGATTACGTATCAAAACTTGGGTAAAATCGAAGTAGAGGATCAAATCTTTGCCGCTAAATATTTGGGCGGATTGCCTTATGTAGACGCATCGCGCATTGGAATTTGGGGCTGGAGCTATGGCGGATTTATGTCGGCCAACTGCCTAATGCAGGGTGCTTCGGTGTTCAAAGCGGCGATTTCGGTGGCCCCAGTGACCAACTGGCGTTTTTATGATTCGATTTATACGGAGCGTTACCAGCGTACTCCGCAGGAAAATCCGCATGGCTATGATGACAATTCTCCGGTGAATCATGTGGAAAAACTGAAAGGAAATTTATTGCTTGTGCACGGCACGGGAGATGACAATGTGCATTTTCAGAATTCAGTTGCCTTGGAAGATGCCTTGATCAAAGCGAACAAACAATTTCAAAGTTTCTATTATCCGAACCGGAATCATGGAATCTCAGGTGGGAACACGCGATTACACTTGTACCAAATGATGACGGATTTCTTGGAGAAAAACTTATAGTTTATTCAGGCGCTCGAACATACTTACGTGTAGACGGTAAATTAACATGCGCTGATCCTTTTCATCCGTTTGGATGTCAAGGACTTCTTTGCCGGGGTAAATGAGGCCGATGGCTTTGGTGAAATTTTCGATGAGTTTAGACCGGAATTGCCGCTGCGATTCGGGTGAACTCTTGTGTTTCCCAAAAAACGCAACAATTTGATGTCCGTTGACATAGCCTTGGCGGTAATTCAGCAGCATGAAATCCATGAATTGCTTTTCATTTTCACCAAGCAATACCTTCAGTTGGTGTTTTTTTCGTCGGTTGCGCAAGGCAACTAAGACCGATAAAGCAAGGATAATTACGAGGAATCCAATCCCAATTAACCCTACTTTCATAAATTCATTCACCCAGGTATCTTGGGTAATGGGCCCTAAATATTCACTATCGGCTAACACTTGAGTTAAAAGCAATTTGGAATAGCCCGCTGTTTTGTATGGGTAACTGGTAGGCGCATTTGTAAATACCAAGGTGTCGCCCGACAAATGTGTTAATTTTTCCAAACTCTCATCCGAATGACCATCTCGAATATGAATCCGCGACGGATTTCTCCAGCGGTAAACTTTATAATCGTCCACGACATCGATGAGATAGATAGAATCCCAATTATAGGTTTGCTGGACCAAGTCCACCATGACCATGAAGCGGCCATTAAATAGATAGTTCCGACTGTAATCTTTGCTAAAGAACTCCTTGATGACTGGCAACTTTACCTCTCCAACGGCCTTAAATTCTTTGTTGTCAAAATTGAATTCATAAATATTCCAGTCAAATTCTGTAGCATTATGCAGCTCAGTATCATTCAATTTACTATTGGCCATGGAGACAAAACGATCCTTTGCTGGACAATAGCCAGACGGACTAAATGTAATTGCTTTAGGAATATCACCAGTAGCCTGAATGCTATTCCATTCTCCTCCTTTAAAATTAAATTCACTGATAATATTGGTTGATTGCCAAAAACCATACCCCCCAAAAGTGTATAACATACCCTTCCGAATAAACTGAAACGACCTACAATTTGCCCCTCGGAAAAATGTATGGTCGATGCGCTGAATTTCCCAAGTGGACTTATTGATTCGGTACACTTGCCCGGTACAATGAATCGTCAAATAAAACAGATTGGAATTGGGAATGGCATATTCATTTACGCCACGATCTGTAGATAAGAAGTCGGTGGGGTTGACATCCTTAAATTGAGCTTTACTCACATAATGCCAATTTATTCCATCCGTGCACCTGAAAATTTCTTGCTTTTCAAAGTCTAAGCGCAAAAAACTAGAAGCGTTTGATTCTTTCCATTTAAAATATTGGGCTTTCGCAGAGGTTGCTAAAAGGCAAACCAACAAGAAGATGAACAGCTTTATTCGCCGCATAGAATGACTTTAAAAAGTTAAAAATGCAATTTTTTAAATTAAAAAGTAAAAAAATCTTAGGCATTGGTCAGGAATTTATGCCAAATTTTTCAACAAAAATGGCTAATTTTGAAACTTGTAAATTCCAACAGACAGATGACGTTACACCGCGAAGGAAAATCTTTACTTATTAGTTCATTGCTTATCGTTTTAGTAATCAATGGCCTCGTTGCTTATTTTTTTCCTGAAAATGTATACTTACGCGAAACAATTGTAGTCATTACATCACTCTTTTATTTAATCATTCTTCAATTTTTTCGTGTACCTGCGCGCCATACCGAAATCAACCCAAATCACATCATAGCGCCTGCTGACGGCAAAGTAGTTGTGATAGAGGAAGTGGAAGAACCTGAATATTTCAAGGGTAAACGCAAGCAAGTTTCGATCTTCATGTCACCACTGAATGTGCATGTGAATTTCAATCCAATCTCTGGCATTGTAACCTATTTCAAATACCATCCTGGTAAATATTTGGTTGCTTGGCACCCGAAATCCAGTACTGAAAACGAACGTACCACCTGCGTAGTCAAGCATGAAAACGGTACCGAAATTTTATTTCGTCAAATCGCCGGCGCGTTAGCCAAACGTATTTGTTGGTACGTCAAAGAAGGCGACCAAGTAACGCAAGGACAGGAATTTGGCTTTATCAAATTTGGTAGTCGGATCGATATCTACCTTCCTTTAGACGCAGAAATTTGCGTGAACATTGGTGATAAACCCGTGGGAAGTGAAACGATTATTGCCAAGCTTCGCTAATTAACCCCAATATTTTCTCGAGGCCAATTTGGTCAATCTCTGAAAAATCGTCAAGCAAATTAGAGTCGACATCAAGCACCATTAGGACGGCGCCAGCGTGATTTTTTACCGGTAAAACAATCTCCGATTTGGATGCGGAAGCGCAGGCAATGTGGCCTGGAAAAGCATCTACATCTGGCACGATAACTGTTTCGGCTGTCGTGTAACAATGTCCACAAACGCCTTTATGAAAAGGGATGCGCGTACAAGCGACAGGACCTTGAAATGGTCCAAGGACTAATTGATCATCCTTCACTAGATAAAATCCGACCCAAAAGAAGCCAAAAACTTCTTTGATTGCGGCTGCAATATTGGCTAGGTTAGCCGTTAAGTCGGTTTCATCTTGCACCAAACTCGCTATTTGTGGGTAAAGCGC
>CANHKE010000069.1 GCA_947461155.1 Cytophagaceae bacterium
GTTGTGCCTTCCAAGAATACATTAACAAAAGGTAATGAGCCATTATTTTTCTTATCTAAAATTTTACCTATTATGGAAAATTTTTGCTGTCCACTACTGGAAAAAGCGAGTATGATTAAAACAAATAAGTATAAATTTTTAGCCATCGTATTAAGAACTTGGATTTCTGAAGTCTGTACTTAAATGAAACTATAAAATATTTTACTTTCAACCCACATTAACCTGCTCGTATTTATTTCTGATCTACACGACAAACAATTTTGTGGATTTTTTCAATCAACCTTTTACTTAATTCAAAAGAAAACTATTTTGAATTAAAATACCAATTAGACATTTGTCGATTACGGTTTTGACACTTTTAACACCTAATTATTTAATAGGTAAATTAACTTGATAACCGCAGCGGGATCACTTCTAACAAAAAAGCCTCAGATTTTTCTGAGGCTTTTTTTATTTGAATAAGCGGATCTTACCTTGTGACAATTAAGGAATCATCCATTGATTTTCACCTTGCACATAATCGAAAAATGCGCGTCTATGTCCCGCATGATTCAACCACAACCAATCGATGGATTGAACGTGAATGGATACGATGCCAAAATTTAGTAGGCCAACTTCACTTGCTTCGATACTAAAATTTTCCTGCTCAATTTGTTCAGTTAATCCACTTGTGGGCAGATCCGTAAAACTAGATGGGCTACTTGGCGACAAATAACATCTTCGACTGGATAAGGTTGTTTTTTGCCAAGCCTCATTCGTTATTTGATTGCTATGATGTAATTCCGCGGTGCCTTTGATCCGTAATTGAATCCTTTCCGACGCATCATAAAATAGGGCGCTGATGGATGGGTTTACTCGCAATTCTTGCCACTTCATACTTCTAATATCCGTATGAAAATGCAAAGATTTTTCTGCTGGAAATGCATTTCGCAAAACAACCGTGCGCATACTAACTTCTTCCTTCAATTGAGTAGCCACACATGGAGTATGAAACGGACTTCTACTTTTTTTGGCACCTTGCACCAGCCGATCCCAACAATCCATTTCTAAGTCACTTAAACTGAAATATTTGTCATTGATGTGAACGCATGTCGTATTATCCATATTTTTTAATCTGTATTTATTACTCATGTGGTATATGAATAATGGATGAATTCACTCGTTTTTTTTCGGAAGCTATTATAATTCTATTCCGGATGATAAACTCTTTCGGCCGCTTTCAGCACCTCCTCTTTATCCAAGGTCATTCGTTTCGTTTGCTGGGCTTGATACATCGCCCGCTGATCCGCAAAATGTTTGGATTCCGGATGCGAACTCGCCCCGAAGGTATTCACCGTCTCAATTAACGGCAAACCGCCATCTTTTGGGAATTTTACAAAGCCAATATAGGCATCGCCGCTATTCATCTTGCGTTTCGTTTCGCCGAAGGGTTCTGACATCACCGCAGCCAATACATCCGGCATGCCCGCTTGTGGCCAATCCTCTGTACCGCGCACAAGCCGCTGATATTCACCCAAGGTTACATCCAAACGTCCATAATGTTTCAATAGGAAATCATGGACCAATTGTACGACGGCCACGGCTTCCGTTTCGTTTAAGGGTTCTTTAGACCCATTCGTGCGAATCTTTGACGCGTGATAATAGGCGATGTTATAATACAATGCCCCAATGCTCTCAATGTTTGTCACATGATTCCATTGATTTAAGCCATCAATTATCGTGGCTAATGCAGGATATTTTGCGGCATTTAGGCTGAAAATCGCGGAGGCGTCATAGCCGTAGGGATATAAGATTTTGGCGGGTAATTGGCGGTCGAATTTGATGCGTTTTAAATCGGACCAACTAATCTTATCGAATCCATCGATAAGATCTTTGGCTCGGCGACTGCGGTTATTGTGATAGGTTTCGTAACCATCGTTTTTATCGAATTTGGCAGGATTTAGGTTTTCGGATTCTGCCGTCGCCATAAACGGCGAATGGTTTGTATTAAATAAATACCCACTCGCTGGATTCAAATGCTGGGGTAATTCATCCAATGGTTTGAATTGTTGCCATAGGGTCTGCCGCGTATTTCCGGGTAACGTAGAAGCCCAATTGTATTTGGGATCTTTATTGCGATACGGCATTTTGCCATTCGAAATGTAGAAGATGTTATCGGCTTTATCCGCATACATGATGTTGAACATCGGTAAATGATTCTGATTCAATGCCGCTTGAAACTCCGAAAAATTCGTTGATCGATTCATCGCATACCATTGTTGTAAAGCACCCGCATCCATCAGCGCAGGTAGTCGGATCGAGAAATACTCACCTTTCGGTGTTTTGACCGTTGGCCCATAAATTGATCGATACGCCATTTTACTCACCGGAAACGGAATGCCTTTGATGTTTAATTTGACTTTTCTTTTTTCCAACGTCAGCCATTCCCCATCCACTTGATATTGCCCCGGATGGTCCTTGTCTGTCTGCAACTGATACACATCGATTTTATCTTGGAAGTTGACCGTATGCGCCCAGGCCAAATTAGGCGTTACGCCATGAAAGATCAACGGGCCACCGGGGAACAATCCACCCAAAATATTCCAACCCTCCTCGCTTTGTACATGTGCCTCATAGAACGCGGTAGCGCCTTCGATAGGTTGGTGCGCATTAATCACTAACATCGTCTCCCCTGAAGCTGATTTAGTGCTTTTAATCGCAAAGGCATTACTCCCCTCGCCTGTAAATCCAGGCAAGTGCGGTATTGAACCATCCAGAATCTTCGGTAAGGTTTTATCGACGCCACAAAATATCGCAACGGAAAACATGGTTGTCGCGATGTAATCTTCCAGCGCGATCGGAAAAACATGTTTGTTGAGTACTTCTGAGGGATGCGCTTTGGCATATGCCTCAAGTCCAAACAAATATCCTTGAACAAGTTGGATGAAGGCGGGATCCATCGCTTTGATTTGTTGGTCCACCACCTGCCGCGTATTCAATAGCCCAAACACATAATCCACAGGCGCCCCTTTCTTTCCCAAATAGGTACTCAACTTCCCTTTACCTGTCAAAATGAGTGTTTGAATGGTTTTAAAGTCATCTTCCGAATGCGCCCAAGCTAAGCCATAGGCAACTTCCGGATCAGTAGGTGCAAAAATATGTGGAACTCCGTAGGAATCCCGGGCGATAGTGATTTGATTCGTCCGGATGGTAGGTAATGCTCCTTGGGCCGTCGAAAATAAGCCCAATAGGCAAATGATTACGTAAAATGGTTTTTTCATGGTTTGTCAAAAAGGTTTTTAAGTAACGCAGATGTTCTGGCTACGGGATTCGTGCGTATTTCTTTTTCATGCAGGGCGATTTCGTCAAAGATTCCTTGCAACGCTTTTTCCGTGACATAGTCCGCCAAATTTGGATTGATTTTTTTATTACTGAATGGTATTGCCTGATAAGCCTTCAGGATTTGTTCCCAATATTGCGTTGCTTTCACTTTCTCTAAAGAAGCCTGAATACTAGGTCGGAAGATTTGTTTGAGATTTTCTTTTGTCTTTGCGCTCAAATATGTTGTTGCCGCATATTCATTTCCTTTCAAAATTTGAAGGCCATCCGTCACGGTCATGTTTAAAATTGCTTGTTTGAAAATGGGTGCAGCAGTCAGGCATGCGTCTTCTGCGGCGCGATTCAAGCTAAGGATGAATTCATCGGCGAGTTGGTGCAACCCGATTCCCCGCAACGTACTTTCCAATTTTTGCGCCTCGGGTGGCATCGCGATTTTACGTGCCGCATTTTTGAAAAAACCATCTGGTTTTGCTAATGAACTGCAGGCTTTATCGGCTCCTAGCTTTAACGCTTCCTTAAGTCCTTCATTAATCTCCTCAGGGCCAAATTTAGGTTGCATCGTGATTTCGGTGACCTTCTTGAGTATTCCGTTTAATTGCTGTGCTTTCAGCTGCAGGGAAAGGAATAAGATGCAAACGATTCGTAGATAGGTCATATCACTAAAATTAAGTCTTTTTTATTTTTATCACTATATTTAACCTTCAACAAATCGATAAGCCTCTATGAAATTAACCATTACTTTATTCCTCGCTCTTTTTGTTCCGTTTATATCGTTTGCGCAGGCTGATAGTCTATTTATCAAAAAGATGTCGGATGACATCATGCGTAACGGAAAAGCGTATGACTTGTTATATGAATTAACGAAAAAGATTGGGGGTCGTTTGGCGGGATCGCCTCAAGGCCAACAGGCTGCTGAATGGGGAAAGCGAAATCTGGAAGCGCTTGGACCGGATCGGGTATTTTTCCAAACACATAAAATGATGAATTGGAAGCGTGGAGGCGCTGATTTTGCTTCTATTGTTGGGGTTAATGGCGAAACGCGTATTCAGCCTTTAGCAGCGTTAGCATTAGGAAATTCGATGGGATCAAATGGCATGATTGAGGCGGAGGTGTTGGCGGTGGCTAATTTTGATGAGTTGGAAAAGCGCAAGGATGAAGTAAAAGGAAAGATTGTTTATTTCCATAGTGTGTTTGACCCAACGAAGATTCAGACATTTCGGGCCTACGGTGAAAGTGGCATATATCGCCGGTCTGGCGCATCGCGTGCCGCCAAATATGGTGCGGTGGGTATTATGATTCACTCGTTGAGTACGGCGCCAGACAATGCGCCACATACGGGTTCGATGGTCTACGATCCAGCCTATCCGAAAATTCCTGCGCTGGCCCTGGGGCCGGATGATGCCAAAATGCTGTATGCATTGGCTTACAAAGGAAAGGTTCAAATGCAGATGCAGACGTATGGCTATTTCTTAGCTGAATTTGATGATCGTAATGTGGTCGCTGAAATTAAAGGTTCGGAGTTTCCGAATGAATATATCACCTTGGGAGGCCATTTGGACAGTTGGGACGTCAACGAAGGCGCCCATGACGATGGAGCGGGTGTCGTTCATACAATGGAGGTTTTACGTGTTTTGAAGGCAATGAATTATAAGCCAAAGCGTACGATTCGTTTTGTCTTGTTTGCGAATGAGGAGAATGGTGTGCGTGGAGGCAATGAATATGCGAATCAGGCAAAGTTGAATAATGAAAATCACATATTTGCATTGGAGAGTGATGAGGGTGGTTTTACGCCTCGGTCGATTGGTATTACGGCTCCCAAAGCAGCATTTCAGAAATTCCAGGCGTGGTCTACCCTGCTGAAACCGTATGGCACAGAGGTGACCTATGGCGGAAGCGGGACGGATATTGGGCCGTTAGCGCGTGTGAATCCTGCGACAATCATCGCGGGTTTGGTACCGGATAGTCAGCGCTATTTTGACTTGCATCATGCGAAAACGGATGTGTTTGAAAATGTGAATAAGCGCGAATTGTTGTTGGGTGCCGTCAATATTGCGGCCATTATTTATTTAATTGATCAGTACGGTGTTAATCCTTAATCGAATGAAGAAGTTTATATTATTTTTTGCGGTTAGTTTTTTTGTGGCTTTTTCAGGGCATTCGGCGCCTAAAAAGAACCAGCGAATCTTGGTGTATACCAAAAATGGACCGGGTTATGTGCATGATAATATAGCTGCTGCGGTGGCTTGTTTTCAAGGTTTAGGCAAGGCGCATCAAATTCAGGTGGATGTTTCGGATGATCCGGCGGTGTTTACGGAGGCGAATTTGGCGCAATATCAGGCTTTGGTATTTACGAGTACGAATAATGATGTCTTTGCCTCGGATGCGCAGCGTTTGGCGTTTCGGCATTATGTGGAGGCTGGTGGAGGCTTTGTGGGCGTGCATTCGGTGACGGGAACGGAGCGTAATTGGTCTTGGTTTAAGATGCTGGTGGGCGAAACGTTTTCGTGGCATGCGAAATTTCAGCCCTTTCGGATATTGAATTTGGATGCGGCGCACCCGTCGATGCAAGGCGTTCCAATGCGCTGGGAAAAGGAAGACGAGTGTTATTTTGGGAAGGAATTATATCCAGGCATTCAGGTGTTGATGATGCATGATTTGAGCAGTTTGGATGGGAAGCAGGTGGATTTGGTGAACCAACATTCCGGCTCATTTAAAGGCTATTTTCCTGCGGTTTGGACGCAAAAATTTCAGGGTGGACATGTGTGGGTGACCACGCTGGGGCATGATAAGGCCAATTATCAGGAACCTGTTTATATCAATCACGTGTGGCAGGGTTTGAAATTCGTACTCGATTCTGTGAAAAATATCGATTATTCGAAGGCGAAATCTATAAGCTTTGATGAGGGTATATTTGTTCAATAAACTGATAAAGATTTAGATTATCAGTTTTAGTTAATCATTCATTTTTTTGTCTATTATCTTCATTCAAGATTTAAATTAGTTTGCTTTTTGCAAACTTAAATGTAATTTTGAATGAAGATATTGGTTAAACGAACGATAGATTATTACATGCAATCCTATCCAGATGCATCTTATGCATTATTTAATTGGAATTGTGAATTTGCAATACATAAGTTTTCAAACTTTAATGAAATAAAGGCCGTTTATCGTTCCGCAAGTATCATTGGTAATAATCGGGTTGTATTCAATATTAAAGGCAATGCTTACCGTTTGATTGTTTCAATGAATTTTAAGCAAGCAGCTTGTTACATCATTTGGTTTGGAAACCATAGTTCCTATGATTTAATTAACGCAGAACTGATACCTTTTGACACCAGAATTTTAAAATAGTTGTGAAATGAAGTGGAAAGTATTAAAATCCGAAAAAGATTATGCAAAAGCAGCAAAACGCATGATGGAAATATTTCATGTGGAGGAAGCTGGTACTTTGCTTGATGAGCTCGAATTATTAGTCGTTCTGATTAAGGATTACGA
>CANHKE010000070.1 GCA_947461155.1 Cytophagaceae bacterium
ATCTCCCGAAGCAAAACTAGGTGACCATGTGATCATTGGTGCAGGATCCATCGTCGAGACAGGGGCAACAATAGAATCATTTGCGCAAATCGGCGCCGGTTCTGTCATCGGTAAAGAAGCCCAAATCGAAAAGAATGCCTTTATCGGAATTCATTCAACGATTGTAGGGAGTGTCAAAATTGGCAAAGGAGCCACGGTGGGCGCTGGTAGTGTTGTGATTGAAAATATCCCTGCAAGCAAGCGTGCTTTCGGAAATCCAGCTAAAATACTATAGTTTTTCGATGTGTTGTGGCTCAACTAACTCCATGAAATGAAAGCGGAGGTAGAGCTGAGCCACAACAATTACATCCTCCATACAGTACGCCGTAATCCGTGGCAAATCTTCATCCTGATAATAAACCGCATGCACGCGATCGCCGGATAAATCACTTTTGGCGCCAGGAATGCCTAACAAATCAGCCAATAATTCGAGCGAAGTAAACGACCTCCGGTCGCCAAATTTCCACATCTCCATCGTATCCTGATGAATGATTTCCCATGGTTTTTTACCCTGCAATTGCAACGCGCGCGGAATTTCCAATCCATTCACCATCATCCGGCGGCATAAATAGGGAAAGTCAAACTCCTTTCCATTGTGCGCGACAAGAGTTAATTCCTTCGACTTATAAGTCTTGTCCACAAATGCGGCAAACTCAGCCAACAATACCTTTTCGTCCGTGTGCGCGATTGTCTTTACCTTCAAGGCCAATTGCTTGTCTTTATTGACATACAAAAAGCCCATCCCAATCACAATAATTTTCCCGAACTCGGCAAATAACGCCGCCCGATCTACATACAATTCCTCTGCCGACAAATTGCCCGGATTCACCAAGTTCTTCGCTTTTTTTAGCCAAAATTCTTTTCTGTTTTCCGAAAGACGGGAAAAATCCGCGGATTCAGATACGGTTTCAATATCCAGAAATAAGGTATTCTTAAAATTCATGCGGGTATCCATCGTATTAGGCTTGTGGAAGTGTTTCACGTGAAACATGTTGGGTATGAAACTGAAATAAGTCTTGCAGGTGTGCTAAGACTTTGGGTTTAACCTCGTCCAGGCTGATTGCGCGGCCTACTTCTTGGCTTAAAGATGTGACGCCCTTCGTGGCAATTCCACATGGTACGATGTGGCCAAAATAGGAGAGGTCAGGCTGCACATTAAAGGCAAAACCATGCATGCTTATCCAGCGCGAGGCCTTTACGCCTAAGGCACAAATCTTACGCGGATCCTCAGATTCGGGATTAATCCAAACGCCTGTAAGTCCTTCAATGCGTCCAGCGTTCAAGCCGTAGTCTGCACACGTGCGGATGATAGACTCTTCCAACATACGCAAATACAAATGGATGTCGGTGAAGAAGTTTTCTAAATCAAAAATTGGATAACCCACTAGTTGGCCGGGGCCGTGATAGGTAATATCACCCCCGCGGTTGGTTTTATAAAACGTCGCGCCGATCGTGTGAAGAAACGATTCTTGCATCAATAAATGCGAGGCGTCTCCGCTTTTTCCAAGCGTATATACATGGGGATGTTCACAAAACAACAGGTAATTGGGCGTCAGCTCGAGCTTTTGTTCCGGCCGATTTCGGTTACCCAATTTAACCGAGGCAGTATGTGCCATCAAATGCTCTTGCAGATCCCAAGCCTCCTGATAGGGGGTCAATTGTAAATCAACAAAGTGAACATTTTTATTCTGCATGTACATTATCAGTTTTAGCCTTTGCCATTTATTTAAATGTGCCAAACTTAGGGTCAGCAAATATACAAGAATGGCGAAACATTTAAAGCAAGGAAAAAAAGCAGAAATGGCCGCGGCGACATTTCTCCAGAAAAGTGGATATGGCATCCGGGAAAGAAATTACCGAAACGGAAAAGCAGAAGTAGACCTGATTGTTCAGCGCGGAATTTTTCTCGTATTTGTGGAAATCAAATCCCTGCGTAGCGGCACACACGGCTACCCCGAAGAACGCATCGGCGGGTCCAAAATCAAGTTGTTTCATCAAGCCGCCAGCAGCTACCAAGAAGAAGAAAAATGGCATAAAGAAATTCGCTTTGATAGTATTGCCGTTACTTTTTTTCCACAAGCCATTAAAATCGAGCATTTCGAGGATGCTTTTTCGTAAATTCGCGGTTTAATACATGACAATGATTAGCTTCCACACCGAAGAATTGACATTCCAGCTACCCGATAAGCTTAAGCACAAGCAGTGGCTTAAGGCAACTGCGGCAGAAGAAGGCAAAAAAATAGGCGAACTGAACTACGTGTTTTGCACCGACGAATACCTGCTAAAAATTAATCAGGAATATTTACAGCACGACACGTTAACAGACATCGTGACGTTTGACAATTCAGAAAACCCGAAATTAATCGAAGGCGATATCTTTATTTCCTACGAACGGGTAGTGGAAAACGGCAAGAATCTAAACACCTCCGAAAGCGAATTGCAACGTGTCATGGTGCACGGTCTGCTTCATTTATGTGGATATAAAGACAAGGCGAAGGCCGACAAATCCTTAATGACCGAGAAGGAAGATTATTATTTAGCGAAACGAAATTAATTCGTTTCACGTGAAACACGTCGCGCCAAAAAGCAAATGCGTTTCACGTGAAACAAAAAAAGATATGCAAAATTCATACGATGTAATCGTGGTAGGTGCTGGACATGCGGGCTGTGAGGCGGCGCATGCGGCGGCGCAAATGGGGTCGAAAGTGTTGCTCATCACCATGAACATGCAGACCATTGCTCAGATGTCTTGCAACCCAGCGATGGGGGGTGTAGCGAAGGGTCAAATTGTGCGCGAGATTGATGCGCTCGGAGGGATGTCAGGAATTATCTCGGATAAGACGATGATCCAATTCCGGATGTTAAACCGTTCAAAGGGTCCGGCCATGTGGTCACCCAGATGTCAATCGGACCGCGCAAAGTTTGCGGAAGAGTGGCGCTGGGCGTTAGAACGAAATTTGAATGTGGATTTTTGGCAGGATTCGGTTCAACAATTGATTGTTGAAAACGATGTAGTCCGCGGGGTAGAAACCCGTATGGGTATGCAGTATTTTGCTCCTACGGTGGTGCTAACAAATGGTACCTTTTTGAATGGCTTGATTCACATTGGCGAGAAAAATTTTGGTGGCGGTCGTATGGCGGAGCCAATGGCGATGGGGATTACCGAACAGCTTGTGGCGCTTGGGTTTGAGTCGGGCCGGATGAAGACCGGAACGCCGCCACGTGTGGATGGTCGGAGTTTAGATTACAGTAAAATGGAGGAGCAAAAGGGGGATGAAATCCCAACGAGCTTTTCGTATATGACGAAGGATCCGATTCAAGAACAACGGTCTTGTTGGATTACGCACACAAACGAAAAAGTGCATGAAGTATTGCGCAAAGGTTTTGATCGCTCGCCGATGTTTGCGGGAAGAATCAAAGGCTTAGGGCCAAGATATTGCCCATCGGTGGAAGATAAAATCAATCGCTTTGCAGATAAAGATTCGCATCAAATTTTCGTAGAGCCAGAAGGGTGGAACACGGTGGAAATTTATGTCAATGGATTTTCAACTTCACTGCCGGAGGATATCCAGTTTGAGGCGATCCGGCTAATCCCGGGTTTCGAAAATGCGAAAATGTTCCGTCCGGGTTATGCCATTGAATACGATTATTTCCCGCCAACGCAGCTAGGCGCAACGTTAGAAACCAAACGTGTCAAAGGCCTGTATTTTGCCGGTCAAATTAACGGGACCACAGGATATGAAGAGGCGGCTTGTCAGGGATTGATGGCGGGGATTAATGCACACCAACAAGCCCATGGGTTGGCTCCGTTTACCTTGAGTAGATCCGAGGCGTACATCGGCGTGTTGATCGATGACTTAATTAACAAAGGTACGGATGAGCCGTACCGGATGTTTACGTCCCGTGCCGAATTTAGAACGCTCTTGCGCCAAGATAATGCGGATGAACGCTTAACTGAAAAAGGGTTTGGGTTGGGGCTTGCGACGCAAGAACTACTTGATACCTTCTTGACAAAAAGACAACAAGTAGCCGAGTTGACACAGTACATCGCACAAACCAAAGTGAAGCCTGCCGAGATCAATGATTGGTTGGTGGAACAAGGAACAGCCGCACTAAAAGAGGGCGCCCCGATTGTAAATTTATTGAAGCGTTCAGACTTAAGTTTTGAGCAGATTTTGACACATGCGATCGGCCAAGAGATTAAGGCCACGTATTCGCAAGAGGTGATTGAGCAAGTTGAAATCGTAGTAAAATACGAAAGCTATATTGAAAAGGAGCGCCTGATGGTGGGGAAGATGAAGAGCATGGAGGACCTGGCGATTCCGTCGCAATTCGACTACGATAAAATTAAAACCTTGTCGACCGAATCGCGGATTAAACTAAAGTCCATTCGTCCACAAACGATTGGTCAGGCGAGTCGGATCTCGGGGGTGTCGGCTGCCGACGTATCCATTTTGTTATTATTTATGGGCCGCTAATATGGAAACATTATTGAATTGCCCAGGATGTGGGTCTGCAAAAATAGTCAAGCAATTTGAAGCCAAAGATTATACGGTTTCGCAAAATAGTTTTGGCATCGTTGCCTGTTCGGCTTGTGGATTAAATTTCACGAACCCACGACCTAAGGCAGATGAAGCTGGCTATTTTTACAAGTCAGACACCTACATTTCACATAGTGATACGCAGCAAGGTTTGGTGAATAAACTTTACCATGCTGTTCGGAATATTACGTTGAAACAAAAGGCCTGGTGGATTCAAGCGGACCAAAAGGGTAGCAAAAATCTATTGGACATTGGCTGTGGAAATGGCCACTTTTTAAAAACCTGTCAAGAAGCTGGCTGGAACATTACAGGCATGGAGCTCGATCCGGAAACGGCGGCACGTGCGGCGGCACTAGTTCAAGATAAAATCTATCCGAATTTAACAGCCATTCCGGAAGACAAACAATTTGAGTTGATTACTTTGTGGCATGTGCTGGAACATGTGTATGAATTAGATGCCTATTTTGAATTTTTCAAAAAGCGCATAACAGCAGAAGGAAAATTACTTTTGGCGTTGCCTAATTCGAAAAGTTTTGATGCGGGATATTTCAAGGAGTTTTGGGCGGCGTATGATGTTCCGCGCCATATCTATCATTTTAATCCGGAAACAATTCAGTTCGTGGCACGCAAGCATGGCTTTAAACTCGTGAAACAGCGTGGTCAAATCTTCGATAGTTTTTATATTGCTTTGTTGAGCAACCAATACCGGTCGGGAAGCAAGCGCTTAATTCATTCGTTCCTGTTGGGAATGTGGTCCAATGCGCTGGCCTGGGCAAAAACCGGAAACTATTCCAGCAATGTTTATATCTTCAAACATGTTTAATTATCTAAAGCGATCGCTGGCTTTTTGTTTGCTAAGCACCGGGGTAACCTTGGCGCTGATGCAAAGTTGTGCGCAAATGGCGAGTCCTCCGGGTGGAAAAAAAGATACGCTGGCGCCTAAGATCATTCAATCGGTTCCGCTCACCAAAAGCAAGAATTTTAAAGGGAAAAAATTAGAATTGAATTTCAATGAATATGTGACCGTTAAAAATCTAAATCAAGAATTACTGATTACGCCCAACATTGGTACGTATGAAACGCGGATTCGACCGATGGGTTTGAGTATCATATTGGATAGTGCTTTGAAACCCAATACCACCTATACGTTTAATTTCCGAAACGCGATTGAAGATGTGTCGGAACGCAACGTGGGCAAAAACATCAAACTGGTATTTAGCACTTCGGACAACATTGATTCCCTCCAAATTTCTGGACGCGTGAAACATATACAAACGAATAAAAAGCTAGAAAATATTTTAGTGGGCTTGTATCCGTACACAGACACCTTGAGCATTGATAAAACCAAACCGTATTATTTCACGAAGACGGATACGGCGGGGATTTACCAATTGGAAAACGTGGCGGCGGGAAAATATTACATGGCGGCGTTCCTAGATGTTAATAATAACCTGCTCTATAATTCCAATAAGGAATTGGTGGATTTTATCACAGAGCCGTTCATTGATCTACAATCAAATCAAACACGTGATTTCCAGGTAGCCTTACAAAACTTGGATCCACTAAAAGTGGCAAAAACCACGACTACAGCTAAGACGGCGCTGATTGAATTTAATCGGGGTTTGGGGGGTGTTCGTATAGAAAAAGCACCCTTGGTTTATCAGATTGAGCAAAATCGCGCCATTCGCTTCTATTCGGGAAACGTGGAACATAAGGATACGCTCGTTTTTCAGGGTCGGTTAGCGGATTCATTAGGACGGGAAATTACCCAGACATTCCGCGTTAAATTTCGTGAGCTAGCAAAAAAGGAAAAGCCCATCAAGGTTCCCTATAAATACGACATATTCCCAGGTGTAGGGAAGTTATTAAGTCCGTTGGATTCCATTCGTATCCGCTTACAGAAACCTGTACAAGGATTCGATTCGCAGGCAGTATATTTTGAAACGGGGGATGAAGAGCGAAGCTATTTACCAGATGCTGGGTTTCGTTGGAATACCACAGGAACAGAATTAACCATTTTGAAAGATTATTTACCTATACGGCACAAATTCACCTTGGCCATTTCGAAAAAAGCCTTTGTTTCAGTCGAGCAAGATTCGTCTGAGGCTTTTAAACAGGCTTATGAAATGCAGGATTTAGAGAATTATGGCAGCATTTCGGGTGCTTTGAATCCGGGCAAACCAAACACTTCTTATGTGGTTCAATTAATACATCCCGAAACAAAAG
>CANHKE010000071.1 GCA_947461155.1 Cytophagaceae bacterium
AGGCTTCCATTGTGAAAGAAGGAAAAGATGTGACGATTGTAACTTTTGGTAAAATGCTTTCGCGTGTCGTTATGCCTGCTGTGGAGGAATTAGAGAAACAGGGTTTCAGTTGTGAAGTGATCGACTTAAGAACCGTTCGTCCAATTGACTACGCTACGGTTGTAGAATCTGTTAAGAAAACAAATCGGTGTGTTGTTGTGGAAGAAGCCAATCCATTAGCAGCTATTTCTTCAGAGATAACCTATCATTTACAACGTTGGGCTTTTGATTATTTAGATGCGCCAGTGGTTCGTGTAAACTCACGTGACTTACCACTTCCATACGCACCTACTTTGATCGATGAGATTTTGCCAAGCATGGAGCGTACGATTGCCGCGGTAAAGACGGTTACGTATCGGAAGTAGTCATCAGTCGCTAGTCAATATAAAAAGCCCTACTTGGAAATCCAGGTAGGGCTTTTATTTTGATCGACCACTGACCACTGACGACTAGCGACTAGCAACTGACGACTAGCGACTGACTACAGCACATAGATAAATCGCGATCCATCTACATCGACGCCCTCAAGCTTCGTTCTTCCTTTGCGTGCTTCGAGTAATTCAGCTGCCTCTTTCGGATTCGTTACGACCTTATCGTTGATTTTAGTAATGATCGAACCTTTCGATAGGCCATACATTTCTAGTCGGCCATCTGGCATCACATCCACTACTTTTACGCCTGCACTCACATTGAATTTCTCTTTGTCGGCATTTGTAATCGGGCCGAACTTAGCTCCTAAGAATTCTGATTTATACGATTCGCCTGTTTCACCTTTCACAATGGAGGTATTTCCATCTTTGTTTTTTAGGGTCACGGTGAATTCTTTGGATTGGCCATCGCGGTTGACCGTTACGCGAACGGTTTCGCCTGGACGTTTGCTGCCTACGATCTCCATTAATTTAGCCGTTGATTTAGTTTCAATTCCTTCTACTTTCGTGATGACGTCATTGATTTTCACACCTGCATCTTTGGCTGCTGAGTTCTCAGAGAATCCGCCTACATAGATTCCGGTGGTTGTCTTGAGGTCTTTTTCGTCCACCAATTTGGAGTTGACTTCAGAGATATTGACGCCTAAAAATCCGCGTTGAACGTTTCCGTATTTAATCAAATCGCCTGATACCTTTTTGACGATGCTAACGGGAACTGCGAATGAATAGCCGGCAAATTGGCCTGTGCGTGAGTAAATGGCCGTATTAATGCCAATTAGTTCTCCTTTTAAATTAACCAATGCACCTCCTGAGTTACCTGGATTAACGGCGGCATCGGTTTGGATAAATGATTCAAGTGGATTGGCGGCGCCGTCTCCATCGCGGTCGATGATGTTTTGGCGGCCTTTGGCCGAAATAATTCCGGCCGTAACTGTTGATTCTAAATTGAACGGATTTCCCACGGCGAGTACCCATTCCCCTACTTTTAGATTATCAGAGTCGCCAAATGTTAAGAAAGGCAAGGCTGTTGCTTTGATTTGAATGACCGCAAGATCGGATGAAGGATCTGTGGAAATGACTTTCGCTTTAAATTCGCGTTTGTCATTGAGCATGACCGTAATTTCAGAAGCCTCAGCGACTACGTGGTTGTTTGTGACGATATATCCATCTGAGCTAATGATGACACCAGAACCAGAAGCTTCTTGTTGTTGCGGTGCTTGTCTACGCCCTCCACCGCCAAATGGATCACCAAATCCGCCAAACAAATCATCGAACGGACTTGAATATTGGCGTGCGCGTTGCTCCATTTTGGTTTTAATATGAACAACTGCGGGTGTAGTTTTTTCTGCTGCGTAGGTGAATTCTCCTGGATTACCTGGCGTGTTGATGTTGGAAACGTTGCTTGAAAAAGCGGAAGGGGCATCGCTGATGGAAGGGGATGCGCCTAAATTGAATAATTGGTAAGCCCCTAGTGTGGCACCACTAGATAATAGGGCAATGACTACATAGGATTTTAATTGATTTTTCATTTCCATTTTATGCTTGTTTAATGATTCACGAATTTAACGCAAAATTGGATTGCATATTGAGTTGTTAACAAGTTTTAAGAATTTGCATCAACTTTTATTTGCCAAGGGAATTGGTTATTTTTGTGGCTTCATTTTACCCAACGAACATCCGCATGATTTTAAGTGAGCAAGAACAATTAAGAAGACAGAAACGAAATGAGTTGATGGCATTAGGTATTGATCCGTATCCTGCGGCAGAATACCCCGTAAATGTACATTCTGCTGAAATTTTGGCTCAATATAAACCGGAATCGAATAATTATCAGGAGGTGGTGTTAGCTGGCCGCTTGATGGGATTTCGGATCATGGGGAATGCTTCGTTTGCAGAGCTTCAAGATGCGGAGGGACGTATTCAATTGTATTTCCGTCGGGATGATTTATGTCCAGGAGAGGATAAAACGGTATATAATACGGTCTTTAAAAAGTTGTTGGACATAGGTGATATTATTGGTGTTAAAGGATATGCCTTTACCACTCAAGTAGGTGAGATTTCCGTGCATGTTCGGGAATTTACGATTCTATCGAAAGCTTTACGCCCTTTGCCGGTTGTCAAAGAAGCGGATGGTCAAACTTACGATGCATTTTCGGATCCAGAAATGCGGTACCGTCAGCGATACGTTGATTTAATTGTAAACCCTCAAGTTAAAGATATATTCATCAAACGTGCCAAAATCGTGTCGACGATGCGTACCATGTTTGATTCGCGAGGATGGTTAGAGGTGGAAACGCCTGTTTTGCAAGCTGTTCATGGGGGTGCTGCTGCGCGTCCATTTAATACACATCACAATACCTTAGATATGCCACTTTATTTGCGTATTGCGAATGAATTGTATTTGAAGCGTTTAATTGTGGGTGGTTTTGACGGGGTTTATGAGTTCGGTAAAATGTTTCGTAATGAAGGGATGGATCGGACGCATAATCCAGAATTCACTTCACTCGAGTTTTATGTCGCCTACAAGGATTATCATTGGATGATGGACTTGACGGAGACGATTTTCCAAACGGTAGCACAAACCTTGCACGGTCAAACCAAAATTCAAGTGGGCGATAATCAAATTGAATTCGCAGGCCCATATCCGCGTTTAACTATTTCAGGAGCCATCTTACAATATGGAGGTGTGGATGTAGACGCGATGTCTGAATCAGAATTACGTGCCCATTGCAAGGGATTAGGTATGGAAGTGGACGAGCAAATGGGAAAAGGGAAGCTGATCGATGAATTATTTGGGGAGAAGGTGGAAGCGAATTTAATTCAACCAACCTTTATCACGGATTATCCGGTTGAAATGTCGCCTTTAACGAAGAAGCATCGTTCGAAGCCAGGTTTGGTTGAGCGTTTTGAATTGTTTGTGAATGGAAAAGAAATTGCGAATGCATATTCCGAATTAAATGACCCGATTGATCAAAAGGAGCGATTTGAAGATCAGTTACGATTAGCAGAGAAGGGAGATGATGAGGCAATGGCCATGGATTACGACTTTTTGCGTTCATTGGAATATGCGATGCCTCCAACTTCCGGTATTGGCATTGGCATTGACCGTTTGACGATGTTGATGACGAATCAATCCTCCATTCAAGAAGTATTGTTTTTCCCGCAAATGCGCCCAGAAGCGATCAAGGAAGTTTCTTCCGATGGTGATTTTGTCCAAGCAGGCGTGCCTGAAATATGGATACCAGCCCTTCAGAAAATGGGAATACTGACGTTGGAAGCGCTAAAGGAGGCAAATCCCAATAAGGTTTTTAATGACCTAGGTGGTATGCGCAAGAAATTGAAGATAGATGCGGCGATGCCTACCAAAGAAGAGGTAGTTGCCTGGATTGGATAAGCCAAAATAAAAAAGCCTTCGAAAGAAGGCTTTTTTATTTCTCTTTAACTAGAGATCAATGGGGCAATACTTATATATTGAAATCTACTGATTTGCTCTAATCAAAAATCCGAAAGAAAAATTAGATTTTCTTTACGTTGATTGCGTTTGCTCCACGCTTTCCGTCAGTAACTTCGTAAGATACTGAATCATTTTCGCGGATTGTAACACCTGAAAGGCCAGTTACGTGTACGAAGATGTCTTCACCTGTTTGATCGTCAACGATGAATCCAAATCCTTTAGTTTCGTTGAAAAATTTTACTTTACCAGTTTGCATAAAAAATAATGTTAAAAATTAATACTTAAATAAACCTTTCCGCGGTCAAGTCAAACTTTGCAAACTGTAGAATCAAATACTAATGAAAGAGGAAGATACTAGAGAGGGAAGGTCTGAGCTATGTCTGGATTAAATCTTTTAAGTGTCCAAATGTATAAAAAATTATATTGTATGCAAGCAATTTGAAATTAATTATCAGTTATTTGAAAATTTAATTGAATTAATTTTATAAATTATATAATTATTTACATTTGATTCCTTTTCGTTCTAATTTTACCTTTTTTTTCAAGTAATTTTGAATCGAAACTTTGCAAGTCATGAACAGATTAAAATACTTCGTTGAAAATCAAGCCTTTGGCGTCTGTACGCACATCGGTGAAAAGTTCAAAATCTCGACAAGCAGTATCCGATTGTATTTTATCTATACGTCGTTCCTTACTCTGGGTTCCCCCATTATCATTTATTTATTTCTTGCTTTTTGGATGAATATTCGTCGGTATTTACGCCAACGAAACAATCCGTCTGTTTGGGATATTTAACGGTTGAGTTTATCAAAGGTCGTTCTGCCTTTTATGAAGTAGTCCCAAACGATTGAGGAGTTATAACTTGAAATCCATTTTTTTTGTTGGGCAGGTGTCAAATTTACACCTTGAGCTCCCCTAAATAGATATCCATAAAAATCACGGTGAGCTTTTAAAATAGCCACAAATTGCTGCCATTCACCTTGAAGTAAATATTGGATTCCGGCAACTCCATCCAATAGCATTCGCATGAATAGTGTTTGCCATTTAGTGCTTGGATCCCAATTCTTCGCGATTAATAGTAAGTTATTTCTAAAATTTAGGTAGGTTTTTCGTGGATTCCCCTGCGCTAATGTCCCGCCGCCTACATGCAATACTTCGCTTTCAGCTACGGCAGCGATTTGGTAGCCCGCGCGTTGTAGGCGCCAACATAAATCTATTTCTTCCATGTGAGCAAAGAATTTCGCATCGAGTCCTCCCACTTCCCAATAGGCTTCGGAACGAACCATGAGACAAGCACCCGTTGCCCAATTCACTAGGCTGGTGGCATATTGACCTTTATTTGCTTCCGTTGTGTCAAATATCCGACCTCGGCAAAACGGATAGCCATATTTGTCCCAATATCCACCAGCTGCACCAGCGTATTCAAATTTTGTCGGTTCTGCAACAGATAAAATAAAGGGCTGTGCTGCGGCAACACCTGGGTTAGCTTGCATGAAATTCGTTAGGCCGGTGAGCCAATTGGGCTTCGGTTCTATATCAGAATTCATCAACACGTAATAGTCAGCTTTTACTTGTTTTAAGGCCGTATTGTACCCTCCCGCATATCCTTCATTGGTAGCGGAACAAAGAATTTGTAACTGTGGATAATGTGTGCGTAGCCATTGGACGGAGTCATCTGTCGATCCGTTATCTGCCACAATTACTTCCGCTTCGCTACTTGTTTCAAGTACTTTAGGTAGAAATTTTGCCAAAAATGCTTGGCCATTATAATTCAGAATAACTACTGCGATCGACATGTCACAAAGGTAAGTGTTTTCGTTTAATTAGAATTTCTTTGATAAAGATGTATTTTTGTTGCTTAGTCAACAAAGTAACGTATGTGGAAATCTTTATTTAGAAAAAAGTCAATCGACAAAATCATCTCTGATCAATTGGAAATGGAGAATTTGGCGGGTAATCATTTGGTGCGCAATTTGGGCGTTCGTGATTTGACTTTTATGGGTGTTGCAGCAATTATAGGTGCTAGTATCTTTTCTGCGATCGGTCAAGCGTCTGCGAATGGTGGTCCTGCTGTTTCCATGTTATTTGTCTTTACGGCTTTGGCCTGCATGTTTACGGCTTTTTGTTATGCACGTTTTGCCGCTACGGTGCCTATTTCGGGTAGTGCTTATACCTATGCCTATACGAGTTTAGGTGAAATTGTTGCCTGGATTTTAGGTTGGAATTTATTGTTGGAATACGCCATTTCAAATGTGGCAGTGGCCATTTCTTGGTCTAAGTATTTTGTGGATCTATTAGAAGGCTTAGGTGTCCATGTGCCCGAGTACCTTACGATGGATTATCTTTCTGCGAAGCGTGCGTACACAACGGCCGAATTGGGGATGCAATCGGGTCAGTCGCTTGAAGCTATGTCCGTTAATGTCAAAGAGGGATATGCTGCTTTTTCATCGGCTCCCACGTTATTGGGTTGGCATTTTGTTGCCAACATTCCTGCCTTGTTAATCACAGTAGCGATCACCTATTTGGTATATATCGGGATTAAGGAATCGAAAAATACCAATAACGTGTTGGTGATTTTGAAATTAGCCGTCATCGCAATTGTCGTTGGCGTAGGTGCATTCTATGTGCAAGTAGAAAATTGGACGCCATTTGCTCCCAATGGGATTTCGGGTGTGTTGAAAAGTGTCGCTGCAGTTTGTTTTGCATACATCGGCTTCGATTCGATTTCAACGACGGCGGAGGAATGTAAAAATCCACAGCGCGATATTCCCAAAGCCATGATGTGGGCTTTGTTGATTTGCACGGTATTATATGTTTTGGTAACCTTGGTTTTGACGGGAATTGTGCCCTCTCA
>CANHKE010000072.1 GCA_947461155.1 Cytophagaceae bacterium
AACCTTTGGGGTGGCGACTTCCTTTCCTCATGGTAGTTCTCGACCACAAATTCTCAAAAAAGGTGATGTGGTCATGCTTGATTGTGGTTGCCAAGTGGATGGATACGAATCCGATATTACGCGGACCGTGGTTTTTGGTGAGCCATCACCGAAACAAATTGACATATGGAATTTAGAGAAACGAGCCCAACAAGCCGGATTTGAGGCGGCGGTATTAGGTGCGCCATGTGAAAATGTGGATTTGGCAGCTCGTGGATTATTGACCAAAGCGGGTTTCGGCCCCGAATATAAATTACCCGGACTTCCACACCGCACCGGTCACGGCATCGGTATGGATGGGCACGAATGGGGAAACATGGTTAAGGGCAATACATTACCCCTACAAGTGGGCATGTGTTTCTCGATTGAACCGACGATCGCCATCCCTGGGGAATTCGGCGTACGACTAGAAGATTGTGTGTATATGACGGAACAAGGCCCGAAATGGTTTAGTCAGCCGAGTCCTTCGATTAGTCAGCCGTTTGTTTAGCAAACGCATATAACCTCAGACTTTAGTCTGAGGAATTATCCAAAAAACACTATGAATCCCTCTATCCACCTCCAAGCCGCTTACATCGAAGCGCGCACGCGTCTCAGCAAAGTGACTGATGCGATCACAGAAACCGATTTAACCAAGAAACTTGGTTCAGCACCTAATTCCATCGGATTTCTATTGCAGCATATCGCTGAGGTCGAATTGCTATTCTGCAAAAACGTTTTTGGACATGCGGAGGTTAAAGTCGTCGCGCATACCGTGATTGATCAAAAAGATATGGGTGTTTGGACAGATCTAGCAGCCATTCAATCCTTGCTCGTTGAATCAGGAAATACGATTTCCGCCGTTTTGGCTGCTGTTCCGGAGGCCGACTGGCAATCGCAAATAACAACTAAAGAATTTGGTACCAAAACCAAGGCAGAGGCCTTTGGACGAATCATTTCACATACGGCATACCATGCGGGGCAGGTGGCAATGATTCAGAAATATGGGATCTAAACTTTAGACGTTAGACGTTAGACACTGGACGTTGGACATAGGACGTTACTTTTTCTTTGGCAAACCTATCAGGATTGCCAAAGTTTGAGATGCGAAGCATCGATTCCCCAGGCTGAAGCTAGGGGTAATAACCTCAGACTTTAGTCTGAGCAGTAGACGCAAAGTATCGCGTCTCTACAAAGCCATCGAGAATTTAACACAGTTCGGAACATCTTCCGCGTAATGCGAAACAAAGATTAGCGTCATATCCGAAGAAGCCGCCAATTGATTAATCACATCTTTGACCCATTGGACCTGTTCTTGATCCAAGCCCTGACAGGGTTCATCCAAAATCAATAGCGGTGGATTTTTAACAAATGCCCGAGCAATCAAAATCATCTTTTGCTCACCCGTAGAAAGCGTATGAAAATGGCGGTCGCGTAAATATCCCAAACCAAACATGGCCAGACATGCATCTACCTGGTCGGTTTGTTGCTCATTCACCTTACGCGTCACACCCAATAAATCAAACAAACCGGACGCCACGACCGCAAAAGAGGTTCCCGTTTCCTTGAAATACAAATGCATTTCCGGACTGACATAGCCAATATTCCGTTTGATATCCCAAATACTCTCACCCGTCCCTCGTTTACGACCAAACAAGGTAATGTCCTGCGAATACGATTGCGGATTATCCGCCGTAATCAAACTCAACAAAGTAGACTTACCCGCTCCATTTGGCCCCTTCAAAACCCAGCGTTCGCCACGGTTGATTGTCCACGATAATTGATCCAAAATGGTTTTGGAGCCATAGCGAATGGTGACATTTCGTAAAGAAACAATAGGCGAATCTCCTAAATCCCCAGGCTGAAGCCCGGGGTTATCATTTTCCTCCCCAGGCTGAAGTCTGGAGATAAGCGTATCTTTTATAACCCCAGACTTCAGTCTGGGGATCACAGGATTACTACCGGACAAATGGTACACTCGATTCACAAATTCAGGGATATCCCCACCCGATAAAAACAAGATAAATCGGATGCCTTGGGCGTGTAATTGACTTAATCCGGCCGATAATACCTCCCGACCCGCTACGTCCAAACCTAAATAGGGGTTATCCAATAATAACCAATCTGGCCTTTGGCCTAACGCTTTAACAATCTGCAAGCGTTTATTTTCGCCGTTGGACATTTGCAACAGAGGCTTGTCCAACAAGCCAGCTAGCTCAAACATGGCCACATAATCAGCCACATCCAGCTCTCCCAATTCCTCTCGAACGGTATACGAATCTTCCGAATCAGCCGAATTAAAGCGCTGCTGGAGATAAAATTCGGAAATATTACTGCGATTCTTGAAGTGATGTTGCTGCTCTACATACAACACAAATGATCCCTGAAACCACACCTCCCCTTTTCGAAACAAACGACCCGAGAGTGCTTTGGCCAAGGTCGTTTTTCCTGATCCCATCGGACCCACAACGGCCAAACAATCGTTCGTACCAATCTCAAACGAAATATCCTTCAAGACTTCATGGGAGCCATAAGAGGCCGACAAATGATTGACACGCGCAACGATTTCTTTCGTCATAGGGCAATTTAACAGCCAACAATTTACCGCATTTTTTATACATTGTACCTGATTTAAACCGATAAACCATGAAAAAACAATTACTCGTAGGGCTACTCTATTTATTGGCCATTCCAGCCCTTAGCCAGTCGCTCCCAAGAAGTACACCAGAAGCGGAAGGTATTTCGTCCGAGGCGATTCAAAAATACATCGAGAAAATCGATCCTAAAAAACACGAATTACATTCGTATATGCTTATTCGACACGGAAAGGTGATTTCAGAAGCGTGGTGGAAACCGTATGCGGCTGATAAAGTGCATTCCATGTACAGCGTTTCCAAGAGTTGGACTTCCACCGCAATCGGTTTTGCCGTAGCGGAAAAACGGTTAACCGTTCAAGATAAAGTCCTTTCATTTTTTCCTGAATATGCGGATTTAAAAGATAAACCTTTCATCCAAGACCTACGGGTGCAAGATCTGTTGACGATGTCCGTAGGGCACGAAAAAGAACCGCTTCGCAGTGTCATCGTCATGCAGCCCGACTGGATTCGTGGATTTTTGAATCATCCAATCGTTTCCAAACCTGGTACGAAATTCCTTTATAACACTTTGGCAACCTATATGCTTTCCGCCATTATTCAAAAAGTAACTGGTGAAACAACGTTGGCCTATTTAAAACCACGCTTATTAGTTCCCTTACATATCACCGGTATCGATTGGGAATCAGACCAAAAAGGCATCAATGTAGGTGGATGGGGTATCCGTGTCAAAACGGAAGACATGGCGAAACTGGGTTTACTGTATTTAAATAAAGGCAAATTTGAAGGAAAACAAATCCTTCCAGCAGCTTGGGTTGAAGAAGCGACCATTAAGCACATCGACCAAGAACCGGATGCTTCCATGGAAAAACGAACGAATGGCCCAAATGCGGATTGGATTCAGGGATATGGCTATCAGTTTTGGCGTAGTAGACATAACTCCTTCCGCGGGGATGGCGCATTTGGACAATATATTTTAATGATGCCAGAACAAGATGCGGTCTTGATTATTACCTCAGAATCAAAAGATTTGCCGGATGATTTAAATCAAGTTTGGCAACATTTATTACCTGCTTTTCAAGTAAAAGCATTAGCTCCCAATCCCAAGGCATTAGCCACATTAAAGCAATTTAATGCCTCAAGAAAATTAGATGCTCCCACAAATGATCTACCTTTTAAAAGCATACAATCAGCGATTACCTTAGAAAAGAATCAGTTTGATTTTGCGCGCATGCAAATCAAATCAAAAGGTGATGCGGCTGAATTAACGATTACAACCAAAGACTCAATCCAGCACAAATTCAAATTGGGTTTTAGAACCTGGGGTATCGGAAAAACAAATTTAATGGGACCGTATGCCCTTCGCGCCGCACGGG
Source organism: Cytophagaceae bacterium (assembly GCA_947461155.1). Classification (GTDB taxonomy): domain Bacteria; phylum Bacteroidota; class Bacteroidia; order Cytophagales; family Spirosomataceae; genus Aquirufa. The sequence continues at coordinate 3,989 of CANHKE010000072.1, forward strand.
TGGATTTAGCCAAAAAAGCACCTTTTGATTACGCAGGTAGCTACCGAATGTTGGATGACCAATCGATCGAAATCACCTTGCGTTATTTTGAAAGCCCGCATCATTGGACCTTTACGTGGAAACCGGAGGCGGTTGAAGTGATGAATTCGTTTGAGCCAGGAACAAAAATCGCTTTAAAGCCATTAGACGCTGGACATTAGACGTTTGACGTTGGAAAATGTAGAGACGCGATACCTCGCGTCGACTCCTCAGACTAAAGTCTGAGGTTATTAACCCAAGGCTTTAGCCTAGGGAATCGATGTTTAGCTTCTCAAACTTGGGTAATCCAAAATGGCTTGCCAAAGAAAATAAGTCTTTCGTCGCAAAATTTCGGCGAAAGGATACAATTATCAAAAAGGATTCCTATACTTGAGTTTATAAACCTGTACACCTATGAAAAAGAATTACAATCACTCCCGTCGGCAATTTTTAGCTGCCGGCTCCCTTGCCTCTTTAGGCCTTTTATTTGCCAAACCAGCAGCATTTGCATTTGGCTCAGCGAAACCAGACTCGAAATTTGGTGGCGTTCAAATCGGTTGCATCACGTATTCATACCGAAGCATGCCGGGTTCCATCGATGAAATCATTGGTTATTTAACACAATCAGGCATTTCTGCGACTGAATTAATGGGCGATGCCGTAGAGGAATATGCAGGCAAGCCAGTTAACCCGGTACAAATGCGTTGGGTTCCAGGTCAGCCACGTCCAACATTCACCGACGAGCAACGTGCAGCCATGAAAAAATACCAAGAAGATGTCAAAGCATGGCGCGAAACCGTTTCTATGGACAAATTCAAAGAAGTTCGCGCGAAATTGGACAAAGCGGGTATCAGTGTTTATGCCTACAAACCCAATGCATTTGGCCCGAACAATTCAGATGGCGAAGTGGAATATGCACTAAAGTCTGCTAAAGTTTTAGGTGCGAAATCGGTGACGGTTGAATTGCCAACTGACCCGAAACAAACACAACGACTGGGAGATCTTGGTGCAAAACACGGGATTTATTTCGGATATCACGCCCATTTACAAGTAAAGGATACGGCGTTTGATGAAGCGTTGGCACAATCACCTTTCAACTCGATGAACCTGGATGCAGGTCACTACATCGCGGTAGGTGCGCCACATACCACGGCCAGTTTATTAGCCTTACTCGAAGCGAAAAAAGACCGCATCACCTCTTTGCACATCAAAGACCGTACGTCGAAAGAAAACGGGGCGAAGAACCTTGTTTGGGGAACCGGTGATACTCCGTTAAAAGAAATTTTAACGGCCATGAAGAAAAATAAATACAAATTCCCAGCAACAATCGAATTGGAATACGACATTCCAGCTGGTTCAGATGCAGTAACGGAAGTAAAAAAATGCGTGGAGTACGCAAAAGCGATCTTAGTCTAAGAGCCTAATTTCACTCAAATGATCAATCAAATCGGAGGCCACCAAACTGGCCTTCGATTTTTTTTGTATCACCAAATCGCCCGACAACCCATGAATGTACGCACCCAATCGGACGGCTACATCAGGTGCATATTCTTGCGCACAAAGACCCGCAATAATTCCCGTTAGCACATCCCCTGAACCAGCGGTTGCCATTCCATCATTACCCGTCGTATTCATATACAATTCCCCAGCATCAGTCACAACAATCGTAGGGGCTCCTTTTAGCAATAATTGACACGGATAGGTCGAGACAAATTCGATGGCTTGTTGCTCGCGTCGCGCCGGATCAAATTCCAAACTGCTTAAACGAGCGAACTCACCTGGATGCGGCGTCAAAATATGATGTGATTTCACTTGCGAAATTAAAGATTCGTAAGACCCCAATAAGGTTAACGCATCTGCGTCAAACACCACAGGTCCGGCATAATGTTGCAAAATATATTCCAAATTTCGGCGCACTTGAATCGAGAAACCGAGTCCCGGGCCAAAAGCAATAGCATCGTAAGGTTCTAGGTTAATGGTCGCTAAATCAGCTTCCGTCCGGTACATGATCTCTGGACTATGTGCGAGCATCGGCCCGACGCCCTCTTCGGGAATCATGGCAGTCACCATGCCGCAACCGGCATGTAAGGCGGCACGGGCACACAATAATGCCGCGCCTACTTTTCCCGGACTACCGGCAATAATCAACACATGCCCGAAAGACTTTTTATGTCCATCGGGCTGTCGGTTATGTTTGACTTGATTAATCCAGGGAAGATCTATTCGATTCATAGACCTAAATATAGGGATTTAATTAATAGGCCGTGATTGTTTCAATAGATCCGTCGGCTCGATACTTCAATTCAGTTACTTTGATATTGCGTAAATGCGTTCTGCCCGATAATTGTACGTCGTGAAAATACAAATACCATTTCCCATTTTGCGATACGATGGAATGGTGATTGGTCCAACCTTTAACCGGCTTTAAAATGACGCCTTGGTACGTAAAAGGGCCGTAAGGGCTTGAACCCGTGGCATAGGCAATGTTGTGGGTGTCACCTGTAGAATATGAGAAATAATATTTCCCATTATATTGATGTACGAAAGCAGCTTCGAAAAACCGACGGTCATGATCGGACGACAAAAGAACTTTTCCCGCCGCATCCAAAATCTGCACATCCCGTGGTTCTTCTGCCAAAACCTTCATGTTCTTGTCCAATTTAGCCACTTTGGCCATCAAGGCTGGTTGGTCATTTGCTGGCTGGCTATCATCATTCGCCATGTAATGCCCCATTTTCCAGCGTTGCAATTGGCCACCCCAA
>CANHKE010000073.1 GCA_947461155.1 Cytophagaceae bacterium
CAGGTGGAACAGATCATGGAACGGCCTTCCCCATGATGATTTTTGGTAATAATTTAAATGCCAATGTCCTGGGGAAAAACCCGAAAATTGATCCTAAAATTACCTGGGAAGATAACCTAGAGTCTGAATTTGATTTCAGGCAAATATATGCGTCTGTGATCGAACAATGGTTAGGTGGTGATCAAGCTAGTATCAACGATGTCCTATTCAAAAGTTACAATCAAGTAGGCCTCACTAAAGAATATGCAGATGATGATCAAGATGGCGTATTAGACCGGGAAGACAAATGCCTGAACACGCCCATCGGCGCGATGGTCGATACGAATGGTTGTGAAGTATTTTCACTAGCTCCGGATACGTTTTCAGTCGTGGCAACTTCAGCCTCTTGTATAGGACAAAAAAATGGAACGATTTCCATTAATTCCATAAACAAGAATTTTGAATATGCCCTATCCATCGGCGGGGTACCCGCAGGTGTCTTAAACAAGGCGAATAACTATACGCAAAAAATAGAAAATCTAGCCGTGGGTGCTTATACGATTACGATTCGCGTAGATGGTATGCCAAGCTATGAGCGCAAGTATGACATAAAAATTGGGGAACCGCAAGCACTTAATGCGAGTACGATGGTGGATGCATCGAGTGCCAGTGTCAACGTAAGCCTAAAAGGGGCAGAAAATTATTTCATTACGCTAAATGGCAGGTCAACAGAAACAGCTGATTCGAGAATTAACCTTCCTTTGGTCAAAGGATTAAACACCTTACGCGTGACAACCAGCAAAGATTGTCAAGGTGTTTTCAATCAAGAAATATTCTTGTCCGAAGAAACCAACATCTTCCCTAATCCGACGGTAGGTCCTGTCAACCTATATATCCCAGGTAAAGACACACAGGTAGACATCCAAGTCAATTCGATTAATGGCATACCACATATGCAAACCACACAAAATATTCCAATGAACCGAATGCTGGAGTTAGATTTAAGCCATTTGACCACGGGTAGCTATTTGGTCAAAATGAGTGGAAATACCGTTCGGTCTACTTGTAAACTGATAAAGTTATAACCCTATGAGAAGCTTTTTATACCTCTTTCTTGTTGGCATTTTAATATATGGATGCTCCAAAACGGAAGCCGTCGAACCTGCTGCGCCACCAGCTCCCGTTGCCCCAGCACCCATACCCGAAATTGGCGAACTCAATTTAGAACTTCCAGAAAACAATAAAACCTGTGAAACAGGAACGATCTCGTTGGACAAAGCCGACGTGGAATTCAAATGGAAAGCCGCGCCAAATGCGACTAAATATGAGATTCAGGTCACCGATGTGCTGGACAATAAATCAATTAAATTTTCAGATGTGACGGGCACTTCGAAAACCATCTCATTAACGAGAGGCAAGAACTATACATGGAATATTGTGGCCGCAAACGCAGGCAGCAAAACAGTCGCCTCGGCGCAATGGAAATTTTATCTTTCCGGCGACGGAAAAGCCAATCGGGCACCTACTGCTGCGAAAGCAATCTATCCGGTTCCGGGTTCTACGATAATTTTAAATGCGGCTGGTGCTGTCAAATTTGAATGGCTAGCTGAGGATGCCGACAAAGATGTACTTAGCTACTCAATCCGAATCGATACGATGGCGAGTAATCAAAAATTGTCTGGTAATTCATTTGACACGAAAACGCCTTTGCATGAAATCAAATTACCAGTAGGAAAAATTTACTACTGGTATGTGATTGCAAATGATGGGTCGATTTCCATCAAATCGGATGTGTTTAGTTTTAAGCTAAAGTAGTTAGTGCGATTTAATTCGTGGCTAAATACGCATCAATATGCTTCAATAGTGGCTCAGAATTTTTCTTCAGTATCCTTAGGTTTAGGATACTCAGTTTTTGAATCGTACACTTATTGATCAGGTAATTTGCCAATAAATTTCTGACGTGTTTCGATAATTTAAGGGATTGCAAATCTTTATCAATTGCCTGCTGATTAGTTGCAAACAAGGTAGGATATTGCGTATTCATCTTCATAAATTCTTTGAGCTCGGATTGAACCTTCGGTCTGCTTAGCCATTTCATAATCAGTGCAGGTGGCATTTCGCGTGCTAAAAAATCCCAAAATAATTTGATCTGAGCGCTCTCCTGGTCAAACGTCCGAAACTCCGCAAAATCAGCGACACTCTCGTACGCATTAATTTCTTCAATTAATTTTCGATCCTTGATATACCGTAAAGAGCCTGAATTTTTCATCAATTCAAAGATGCGCTTGTCATTCGCAAACCGATATAGCATCAGATCTAGTTCGCTAGCAATTTCATCATTTGAAATATTATCATTCGCATATAACTTAAAATACAACCTTTCATTCCGTTCTAAAACAGGTATGCCAAATTTAAAAACTGAATCAATCGATCGATCATTTTTAATCACTTCCGCTTTAAATAGTTCGAGGTATTCTTTCGCGCGATTATTTTCAATTTGATGTTCCCGCAAATTTTCAGCAATAAATCCCAGCGTAACTGCCGCAAACAACATCACAAATTCTGTAATATATTCTGACCATTTTTTTGGAACATGACCATGATGATGTACTTCCATAATTATTAATACATTTGTTTAAATCAAAAAACACAACCATGACACTTCCCATCCTTTTCGGCATCATTGCCCTGATTATCATAATTATCCGAAGAAATCGAAGAAATCAATAAATAAATTACCCAAAATTAAATTTCAATTCAAATCGTTTCTTGGCAAAATTAAATATCCATATCGTTTAAAACAGCTAATTCACCCGTGGATTCTTCGTGGACATACCTATAATCTGCCAATATCCTTTTTCATTAGACAGCGTATAAATCCCCTGCGTCGTAAAATAAGGCTTATCATTTTTATCAAACCGCGAATAATCCATGAGCACCACGGCGGTGGTCTGATCTTCAAAAATCAATTGTAGTTTATTGACTTTGGAATACACCCAACCTGCCTTTTTCATATTTTCGAAAAATATAGAGGGAATCTTATCCTCAGAATTAATCTTGACTTGACCGTCGGCAATCAGCGCATTGGGAAAATGAAAGCAATTTTTATAGGCTGTCAAATTTTCTTCATTAAATATCTGCACATAATATTGCATGAATTCAACGGGTTTCAATTTGCTTTGCGCAACCAGATTTCCCGAAATAAGCAAGGCCAAAGCAAGCAGTATTTTTTTCATTTGGTAACAAGTTCAAGTTAGTCTACGAATTCATTAATTCCCATTTACGTAAAATCAAGGCATCACCTCATTCGACATTGACGGCGGCGCATCAGAAGGCTTTGTTCCCCACGATTTATTGGGATTAGGCCCCATTTGCAATCGAAGAACAGCCCCTTTCACGACATCTGCATGGTAAAACCAGGGTTTAGTTAAAGCCTGCCCATTGAATGTGGCCGATTGAATATATTGATTCTTAGCTGAATTATTTTTCGTTTGTATCCTAATGTCTTTGCCAGGATAGTAGTGGTGATTTAAGTGAATTATTATTTCATCAAAAATAGGACTGCCTATTTCATAAATAGGCCTTTCCTCCGCCCCACCCCGCATCGAGAATATCCCCATTTTCATAAGAACCGCTAAGGACCCCATCAGACCTTGATCCTCATCACCACTATAGCCGTATTGGGGAGATAATCCACTATAGACCGAATCAATTACCGCACGCGACCATTTTTGAGTCAGCCAGGGGGCCCCTGAATAATTAAATAAATAGGCCATTTGCATGCAAGGTTGATTCCCATAATTGATATAGGAAAGCGGCGAAGCATCATTTCCTCCCGCTGCAATGTTGTTGCCCACAATGCCCGATCGAATCCCATGAACCGTAGATTTAAATTGGCTTTTTTCTGAAGCGGTAAATGAATAATTCAGCTTTCGGTTGAACTTATCCTTCCCTCCCATCAAATCAATTAAACCTGCAACATCATGTGGTACAAACCAGGTGGATTGAACGGCATTGGCTTCGACCCAACCATTATCATAGCGCATCGAATCAAAAGGCGTTTCCCAAGAACCATCTAAATGTCTTACACGCGTCCATCCAGTAGAAGCATCATAGATATTTTTATAATTCTCGGCCCGTTTCAGAAATAAGCGATAGTCTGATTGCTTGCCCAGGGATTTGGACATTTGTGCTAATGCCCAATCTTGATACGCATATTCCAAGGTTTGGCCAGCACCATCCTGATGCGATCCATATTTTTTATTGCCAAGCGGGTAAGGAATATAACCGCGATCGATGTAATATTCGATCCCCCCACCTATGGACGTATTGTGCTCATAACCTGACCGACCCATCATTCCGCCAGGGAAATGATCTTTTCGCATACCTTCGTAGGCTGATGTAATGTCAAAATTCCGAATTCCCTTCATGTATGCACTGACAATAAACGGCGTTGTAGTGGCACCCGTCATCACATACGTATAATTTCCACCCGAAGGACCTCGGGGTATAAGCCCGCCATCCTGATACATCAGTAACATCGAATTAATGAATTCTGAAGTTATTTCGGGATATACTAAGTCCCAAAGCGTATTCAATGTCCATTGCGCCCCCCAATACGAATCGGAATTATAGTGATTGAATTTTGGCTTCCCATTCGCTAATGGAATCTGCCTAATTTTCTTTTCTGAACCGGTTCGATCACAATATTGTCCATTCACATCACTCACAATTCTACGCCCCTGAAGACTGTGAAATAAGTCGGTGTAAAATCTTTTTTGTTCCGTAAGCGTCCCCCCTTTTATCTCAATTTTTTTCAACGAACGATTCCATTCATTTTTTGAATCCAAAACCACTTGATCAAAATCCCAATGCGCTAACTCCGTTTTTAGATTAAGTCTTGCCTGTTCAATACTTACATACGAAATCGCCACCTTCATCAAGCGCTCTTCATTACTTTTCGTCGGAAATGAAACAAAACCGCCAATTCGTTCTCCTGCAATCGAATCAATTTTGTTTTGAACAATTCCTTTTTTCCAACCATGAAATGCATCAAAGGGTTTATCAAATTGAATCACAAAAAAGACCTCTACCGGCTTCGGTCTTCGACGCGTGGGTGCCATGACGGCAAAGCCTACAAGCTCTTGGTTATTCGACTTTTTGATATATCCACTTTGCGTATCCGAAGGCCCTAACTCAACAGACAAATCGAGCAAAATACCACTTAATTTGGCCGCAGGAAAAGTATATCGGTGAAAGCCCACGCGCTTGGTGCTAGTTAGTTCCGCGTCAATTTGGTATTTCTCCAAATGAACTTTATGATACCCTGGTTTTACAATTTCCTTCGCATGCTGAAATAAGGAACCATAAATTTCAGGACCAAGTGCAGGATTCGTATTCCCCGTAAATGGGAGGACGGGTACGCCGGATAATTGCCAACAATGTATATGGCTGAAAAATTTAATCGAATCGCTATTATACCGATAACCAGAACCCCAATCGCCCGCATAGGCATTATCAGGACTTAGATTCACCATCCCAAATGGGCGCGTTGCCGAATTGAAAAAAAACCAACGCGAATTAGCGGCATCCAATAACGGGTAAACAAGATCAACCGGTTGTATCGGTTTTTTGTGGGTTTGGCCAAGCGTTTTTTGCACGCCAAAAAAGAAACACATGAAGCCTAAAAATAGGCACGATAATACCTTGAATCTTCTGAACATACGTAAATATTTTAAAAGGCAATTTTCTTTGTCGGGTCAATTTTCAACCACATAAGCCCGCCACAAATCACAACAACCCCGATGATGCGGACGGGAATATCCCAACTCCCCGTAGCGGTTAAAATATACCCGAAGGCAATCGACATGATCGTTGACCCTAACTGACCCGCCATACCCATTGCACCGGCAACCGCACCTGAATTTTGGCCACCGATATCGGCAGAAGTTGCCCACGAAACCGGCAATGTGAAATCTTTAAATGCTAAGCCAAACGCTAAAATGACAATCGAAATCGTCGGATCGCCAACAAAAGTGGAACTCAACATGCAGCAGCCAGACATCACTAGACCGAACATACCCACCGATCTTCGGCCCCATATTAGCCCCTTTTTCCGAGCGATAAAATCGGAGAGAAATCCACCACTAAAACAGCCAATTGTGCCTAAAATAAATGGCAATGAAGCGAGAAATGCAATGTGTGCATCGTCGACCCCTTTGCCATTTTTTAAATATTTGGGCATCCATGAAAGGTAAAAATAGGCACCATAAAGCAGGCAATGGTACATACTCATTAAGGCCCAGACATTGGGGGTTTTGATGATTTTCAGAAAGACGGATAAATTGTTTTGGGGGATTTTGACTTCCCGACCTAATTCAATGTGGGCTAATTCCTCCTCCTGAATTCCAGGCATATCTTTAGGTTCATTCTGAAACCAGAATCCCCAAAAAACCGCCCACAAAATCCCCAAGCCACCAAAAATATAAAACACATACCGCCATCCCCAAATCGACATGATGTAGATCGATAAAAAAGGAGCTAACGCAGCACCGATCCGACTGGCAATCCAAATGAAGGATTGGGCGCGGCCGGCTTCCTGTTTGGGAAACCACCTGGCCACGACAATGGTCGCGTTTGGATAGGCGCCAGCTTCCCCGATCCCGAATAAAAATCGGATGATAAACAACATCGTGAATGAATAGGAAAATCCGGTCAATATGGTAAATAGCGACCAGGAAAGGACGATTCGAAACAGCACCGATTTAGGTCCCTTGAAATC
>CANHKE010000074.1 GCA_947461155.1 Cytophagaceae bacterium
ATTAGCGCTGATAAATTATTCGCAAATAAAACGATAACACTCACGGAGACTGATGCCTTGTTCCATTTTTCCGGCGGCGATGGACGGAAGCTCTTGAATCTGTTTGAATTGCTTGTAACAACGGAAGGCGGAAATACCCTTGACGTCACAAATGCCCTGGTGACTGAGCGATTGCAAAAAAATCTTGCGCAATACGACAAGGACGGCGAACAACATTACGACATCATTTCGGCCTTTATCAAATCCATTCGTGGATCAGATCCAGATGCTTCCGTGTATTGGTTGGCCCGCATGCTCGCCGGCGGCGAATCGTTGGAGTTTATCGGTCGGCGTTTATTGATCCTAGCCTCCGAGGACATCGGCCTCGCGAATCCAAACGCCCTTTTACTCGCGCAATCTTGTTTCGATTCCATTCGGGTGATTGGTAATCCAGAGTCCCGCATTATTTTGTCGCAGACGGTGATTTATTTGGCGACATCGCCCAAGAGCAATTCAGCGTATAACGCGATCAACAAAGCGATGGCTTATGTGGAACAGACAGGCGACCTACCGGTTCCATTGCATTTGCGTAATGCGCCCACTCGCCTGATGAAAGATTTGAATTACGGAGCAGATTATAAATATCCACATGATTATCCTGGGCATTGGGTGGAGCAGAATTACTTTCCGGAGGTTCCGTCAAGACCGGTTTTTTACAACCCGTCTGATCAGGACAAAATCAATCGTGGCACTCCATCAAAATAAGCGCCCCACTTGCGTACGAAATTTTCACGATACCGTCATGCTTTGTTTCATTACTCGAACTGGTTTGCATACCTAGTTTTAACACGGGATGATTTAATTCATAGACAAGACCCGATGAGTTAACCGCATGAGCTTCGCCATAGGGCATTAATGAAATGGGCGTTTTCGCCGGATACCACTTTTCGAATGTGGGCGGCAATAAATAGGACGTCGAATAATCGTCAAAAAAAACAATTTTCAATCGCCGACCGTATTGAACCATCGAATGAAAATTATTCAATGTATGATCCATGCGCTTTCCAGAGGCCCAAACAACATTAACCGCCGGATAACCTTCCTGCAATAAATATTCAAATGCCTTTTCGAGATCGGTTAAATTTTGATCTGGCGTATGGACTTTTTTCAAGGGATACTCGCTAAAATCGGCAACTTGCTTGTGATCAAAATCGCCCAACCAAACATCCACTTTGATACCTAATGAAATCACGCGCTCCAATGCGCCATCCAATACGAGGACTGTCGGCGACCATTCCAATAATTGATCCAAAATCTCCATTGAACACGCTTCCCCATTAGCGATGATCAGCGCAGGTTCTTGTTTGTCGCGAATGATGTGGTGCGAGGACATTAGGCGTTGAAATCGGATTTACCCCCTGATTTTGAAATCAATTTGGTTTCTTTAATGACGATGCCTTTAGATACGGATTTACACATATCGTATACGGTTAAGGCGGCGACAGAGGCGCCTACAAGCGCTTCCATTTCGACGCCGGTTTTGGCTTCGAGCCGACAAATACATGTGATGACAATTTGATCAGCTAGCACTTCCGTTTCGAATTTGCAGGAATCTAAACCGAGCGGGTGACATAATGGAATTAAATCTGAAGTCTTTTTGGCGGCCATGGTGCCGGCGATGATGGCTGTTTGGAGGATGCTTCCTTTTTTATTTTGCCAGCCAGCCGCTTCGAAATGTTGGACAATTTCCGCACCCAAAAACACGATCGATTGCGCTTTTGCTTCGCGCACGGTTTCATTTTTTGAACTGACATCGACCATTCCTGGGGTGCCATCAGCTTGTAGGTGTGAAAAATCAATTGACATATACATTTCAAATTTAGCACACGAAAATACGGGAGATTTGGCAATTTTTCGCGAAATTTATCAAATACGCTAAAACACGAAACATGATCAGCCCAATTGAAGCTATTGCCCTTTTAAAAAACATTACGATTCCATTCCGCACGGAGAAATTACCACTGGCAAAAACCTTGGGCATGAATTTGGCAGAAAAAATAGTGGCAGATCGCGATTTTCCGCCCTTTGACCGGGCGATGATGGATGGCATCGCAGTGAAAGACATCACAGCACCTACGTGGAAAATTGAAGGCATTTTATTTGCCGGAGAGCCCGTTAAAGCCATCAAAAAAATAGATGGTTCACTGGAAATTATGACCGGCGCGACAGCTCCCAAAGGTACGGAAGCCATCATTAAAATTGAAGATCTAAAAATCGAGAAAAAAATCGCAAGCTACATTGGCAAAACACCTTTATCGAAAGGTCAATTCATTCATACCCAGGGAATGGATGCCAAAGAAGGCAGTATTTTAGTGAAAAAACGCACGAAGATTGGACCGATTGAAATTGCCATCGCAGCGACTGTCGGGAAAGCACACATCGAAGTCGAATCCAAACCACATGTACATATTTTCTCCACCGGTGATGAAATCGTAGGACTACATGAAACGCCGGCGCCTCACCAAATTCGCAGTTCGAATGTCATGATGTTAAAATCTGTTTTATTGTCGAAAGGCTTTAAAGCAAACTCAAGTCATTTACCTGATTCTGCCGAAAAAATCAAAGCCAACATCGATAAGGTCTTGGAATCGAATGACATTATTTTATTATCTGGAGGTGTTTCTGCGGGCAAAAAAGACTTTATTCCGGAGGTATTAACCGAGGCGGGGTTTGAAACTGTTTTTCATAAAATTGCACAGAAACCTGGCAAACCGATGCTCGTGGCAACGCGCCCTGACGGCAAAGTGGTTTTCGCTTTTCCGGGCAATCCGATCTCCACATTAACTTGTTTTTGGGTCTATTTCCTACCTTGGGTATCCGGTGATTTTCCGGAATATGCGGAGAAAGAAATTAAGTTTTTACCCAAACCATCTGCTGAACTAGACCAATGGATTCCCGTGGAAAATGGCGAAACCGTTGCGCAAAATGGATCAGGCGATTTGATTAACTGGTCGCGTGCGGATGGATTGGTTTGGCAAAAAGCAGGTCAAAAAGACACGAGACTACCTTTTATTCCACTCAAATAAACGAATATGGAACTGAAGCTTCATCAATTCGACTTACCGCTCAAACACACCTTCACAATCACGCACGAATCGCGTGATGTTCAGCCTACATTGATCGTAGAACTGAGCTGGCATGGCAAAAGCGGCTTCGGAGAAGCGACAGAAACACCCTATTACGGCATTACCATGGAAAAAATGGTAGCCCAGGTAGAAAGCATACGCCATTTACTTCCAATGGATATTCTTCCGCATCCGACTGATTTCTGGAAGATGCTTTCCAAAACATTGTTGGACGATCATCCGTTCGCCCTATGTGCGTTGGACGTGGCATATTGGGACCTATGGGGTAAAACACACAACAAGGCCCTGTATGAAATTTGGGGATTAGATGCGTCGCATAATCCCATAACAGATTATACGATTGGGATCGATACGGTTGAAAAAATGGTTTCTAAAATGCGCGAAATGCCATTCCCATTGTATAAAATCAAATTAGGCACCGACCAAGATTTAGACATTGTAGAGGCCTTGCGCAAAGAAACAGACGCAGTTTTTCGGGTCGACGCAAATACGGCATGGACGCCAGAACAAACGATTTATTTTGCCCCAGAACTGAAAAAACTGGGGGTTGAATTCATCGAGCAACCGTTAAAAGCGGATAATTGGGAAGGCATGAAACGGGTTTATGCCGCATCTGAATTGCCTATTATCGCGGATGAATCGTGCATTTTGGAATCTGACGTGGCCAAATGTGCTGGTTATTTTCATGGTGTGAACATTAAACTCATGAAATGCGGCGGAATCACCCCGGCCTTACGCATGATTGAACAAGCTAAACGTCTTGGTTTGAAAGTGATGGTCGGCTGTATGACCGAATCGACCATTGGCTGTTCCGCGATTGCACAATTGCTCCCGTTATTGGATTATGTCGACATGGACGGCTGCTTATTAGTGGACGACCAAATCTCCAAAGGGATTACCATCGATTACGGTAAAGTTACTTACAGCAAATTACCAGGAACAGGAGCCCAATTAATGTGCAACTAATGGCTTATCAAATCCATCAAAACTACATTCCGGAACGCCTCGTGACCTTCGAGGGGAAGGAGTACCGTTGGCTTGGAGGAACGAATTACCTCAATATTGGCACCCATCCCCTATTTCAAGAAAAATTACGCGAAGGCATTCAAATTTTTAGTCAAAACTGGGGAAGTTCCCGACTGAATAATTACCGCATGGATGTATGGGAAAATTTGGAGGAGGTTTTCGCCAAACGATTTCAGGTCGAAGCGGCGGCACTTTGCAGTTCGGGATTACTAGCCGGCCAAACCGCGTTGCAATACATCAACCAGCAATTTCCATCGGCGAATATCAGCTTAGCACCCAAAACACATCCGGCACTTTGGCGTCACCCGCATAAACCTGCACCAGGTTCGTTTGCGGAATGGAAAAGTGATGCGCAAATACTTTGCATGGATGGGATCGGTGCACCTTGGGTGGAGTCTTTTTTTAATGGCTTTGAAAAGGAACTTGGGAGCAATCAAATCTTGATTGTCGATGAATCACACCGATTGGGCATCGTGTCCACGCAAATCGATACGCCCGCATATCTGATTCAAACTAGCTCACTTTCGAAGGCCTTTGGCATTCCAGCGGGAATCATTTTGGGTAATAAAACGGACATTGAGGCAATTAAACAAGATCCATTTTGGGTCGGTGCATCACCCGCAAATCCGGCCTACATTTACGCCTGTTTACATGCGCAAGAAGCTTACGATGAACGGATACAGCAATCACAAGCACTCGCTAAGGCTTTTTCTAAAGTAGCCCGCCATGTTCATTTAATAGCCGACTACCCAGCCTTCAGCTCGAGCGACGAAAAATTGTTTGAACACTTGAAAATGCATGGATTCCTATGCAATCAATTTGCCTATCCGGATGTGACAGCAGCCCCAATTTGCAAAGCCATTTTGCCTGCCTGCTTGAATCTTCAGGATATTGCCGACCTAGCTCTTGCTTTAAAAACGTATGAAATCGACTAAATTATTTCTCTTCATTGGCCTATTGACAACAACCATGTTACATGCGCAAGAAAATGTGATTGAGCAATTATTACAAGCTCATCCGGCCTATTTTAAGCACCTGACGGATAATCCATCGAAGTTTCGTTTGCAAATTTTATACACGCAAATTGACCGCGATGCGGCGAATCATGCTCAATTTACCACGCATGCGTATCGGGTAGACGCAAATGAATATTTTTACCCGGCGAGCACGGTGAAATTGGCTGCGAGCGTGTTGGCATTGGAAAAAATCAACAAACTGAAAATTGACAAATCCACGACGTTTCAAACCTTGAAAAATCGGCCTACGCAGTTGGAAATTTTGGCAGACAACACCGCTGCGAACGGCTTACCGAGTATTGAGCAATACATAAAAAAGATTTTATTAGTCTCAGACAACGAGGCCTATAATCGTTTGTATGAATTTTTAGGCCAAAAAGAGTTCAACAAATCAATGGCTTCCAAAGGATTTGAAGGGGTTCGTTTGACCCATCGCTTACAGACAACGCTTCCGCTAATAGAAAATCAATATACCAATCCCGTTCAATTTGTGAATGATCAGGGCGAGGTGATTTACCAACAAAAAGAACAGTTTAACAAGAAACAAATTCAATCTCCGAATCCGATTCAAACCATTTTAGGGAAAGGCGTCATGAACGACTCCGGGCGAATATCGATGCATCCGGTAACGTTTGGTTTTAAAAATGCGTATCCGTTAGCGGCCCAACATGATTTCTTGAAGCGCTTGATGTTTCCAGACGCTACCGAAAAAAGCAAGCGATTCAAATTGAAGGCCGACGACTATTCCTTTTTATATCGCTATTTGTCGGAATACCCCACAGAATCCAAAAACCCATCATATGCAGCCGACAGTACCATTGGACCCGCCTATTGCAAGTTTTTGTATTATGGTGGCGACAAAAAGGCACACATGCAACCCGATGTGCGCATCTTCAATAAAGTCGGTGATGCCTATGGGTTTTTGTTGGACAATGCCTATTTCGTCGACTTCAAAAACAAAGTTGAATTTATGGTCACCGCCGTTATTTATTGCAACGAAGATGAAATTTTCAATGACGACAAGTACGAATACGATACGGTGGGTTACCCCTTCTTCAAACATTTAGGCGAGGTAATTTACCAACATGAGTTAAGTCGGCCTAAACATAATCTCCCCAATCTAGACCATTTGAAATTTACCTATGCGGATTAACATCATACTTTTTGTTTTGTTGGCCCATTGCGCCAGCGCCCAAAAAACCATGGGCATTATCCATGTTTCGGTAGGCAATGTCCGTTCGGAAGCGCGCGAAGGCGCTGAAATGAGCACACAAGTGTTAATGGGAACGCGGGTGCAGCTACTGGAAAAAGCGCCGACCAAAGCTTGGTATCGCATTCAGGGACCAGATGGGTATCAGGGATGGATTGAAGGTGGCTCGATGACGCGCATGGATTCGACGGAATATAAGGTGTATAGCCAACAAGGCACGGAAATTATGGTACAGGTTCCGACCAGTAAAGTGTATCAACAGCCTAGCGTAAATTCGGAGGTTGTGAGCGA
>CANHKE010000075.1 GCA_947461155.1 Cytophagaceae bacterium
AATTGCGTGTCTCCGGGCCCTGTAAAAACGCAATTAGCAGCGGCGGTACATTCGCCTGAAATCATTACGGCCTATTATAATGGTATTCCCTTAAATCGCTCGGCAACGGTAGATGACATTGCAGAAACCGTCTATTTTTTATGTTCAGAAAAAGCCGGTTATGTGACGGGGCAAATGATTGCGGTCGATGGGGGATTTGATGCAGCGGGAGTAGGTTTGCCCGCCTTACGAGCTAAACGCGGACTATGAAACTAATCTTTTGCTTACTCCTTTCCTTTTCCGTTTTTTCGCAAGAAAAATTTCGCGTATCCGGTACGGTCAAAGACGCTAAAACCTTGGAAACTATTCCAGGCGCGAGTGTCTATTTGGAGGGAACCACCATCGGGACGCAGGCAGATTCCCTGGGTCGATTTACGTTAAAAAACATTGCGCAGGGCCGTTACCAACTCGTAAGTTCATTCGTGGGTTACAAACATGCACTCCAATTCATTGACATCAATAAACAGCCAAAGCAGTTGGTAATTTTACTCGAAGAAGACAATCAAACCCTAGCAGAAGTGCGCGTCATTGCGGGGCTTGATAAGGGCTGGGAAAAAGGACTTCGGAAATTTGAACATGCGTTTTTAGGGGATTCCTATAGTAAGAAAGAAGTGCGCATTTTGAATAAGGAAGTCTTGAATTTTGAAACGGATGATGATCGATTTTTGGCGACTGCGCTAGCGCCCTTGGTCATTGAAAATCTAAGTTTGGGGTACCGAATTACGTATACCTTAGACCGCTTGGAACAAACAAATGACTTGACATCATTTCGTGGTTTAGGGCGCTATGAATTCTTAACGGCAAGCGATGCTAAACAACAAAAACGCTGGGATGCGAATCGAAAAGAGGCCTATCTAGGCTCATTGGCTCACTTCTTAAAAGCCTTGGTGGAAAATCGATTGGAAGCCGAAGGATATAACGCGTATTTACTGAAACCCGGGGCAATGCAAATGGGGCGAAAAGGATATTTCTATGACATTTCCACTAACCGACATTTCCCGTTTCAAGCGACCGAATTAATTAAACCTTTTAATCAAACGGGGCTGTTGCTGTTTGATACCCAAAATGCCATGGAATTGGTCTATAATCAGCGCCGTGTCACGCGCCCGATGTATACAGATGCGCCATACCCCTATACGATTTTGATTCCCAAGGGGCGTGTATTACTAAGTCCGAATGGAAATTTGATGGACCCATTCTCGCTTGAAATGCGCGGGGATATGGGGCGAATTGGGATGGCTGAATTGTTGCCGCTGGATTATAATCCATAAAAAAAGGCGCCCTTTCAGGCACCTTTCACTTATTTTAATTTCATATTCACGGGATCCCATTGAATGATTTTCTTGCTGAAATAACTTTCGTTGCAAGAAAGTGCCGGTGCCGCTGCTCGGAAACCGAACGTCGCATCTTCCACCACTTGTTTCCCCGTACGAATCGCATCAAAGAAGTTCGTGAAGTGATCCACATGCTCGTCATATCCCGCAGGTGCTCTGAAAATCACATCCTCCTTGATTGGGCGTTTGCGCTGAGCCTCTGTCCATTTGGCATTGTATTCCTTTGTCATCTCTTCTTGCATGCTTTTCGGTAACGTGAATACTGAATCGTATCCGCCAAAACCGGGTGCCTCTGGCATGATGCTATGTTTCACCGAAATCGTATTGCCCTTTACGTCCATAACGCCTTCCGAACCGATCAAACGAATCACTTCTTGACCACCTGTTCCGCTGATAAAGTTTACTTGCAAGGTTAATTGGAAGGCAGGATGTTGGTCCGTATTTCCGTATTGCATCACGCCCGACATCACATCGGGTAAGTTCCGGCCGTCATTCCAATGGCTGAATTGGCCCGTTGAGAAGATGGTTTCAGGTCCATTTGAGTTGGTCATAAAGTGTGTACCGCTCAACAAGTGAATAAATAAATCACCTGCTACACCAGTGCCCACTTCTTTAAATGCGCGCCACCAGAAGAATTTCTTCGCATCAAACTCCATTTTGGCAGTTGCCTCGATGAAGCGATTCCAATCACACGTTGAAGCATCTGCATCTTTGGGAATGGTGTATTCCCATGCCCCGATCGAGCTTTGACGATCGTAAACGGCGTTAACCATGTTTAGTTTCCCGATTTCGCCGTTGGCCAACATCTCTTTCGCCTTTGCCAAGCCAATGCTACTTACCCGTTGGGAGCCTACTTGCAACACCTTGTTGTATTTCTTTTGGGCGTCGATCACCCGTTTTCCTTCGTCGATTTTATAGACCATGGGTTTTTCCACGTAAACGTGTTTGCCTTTTGCGAGCGCGTCGATGGTGATGCGTGCATGCCAAACATCATGCGTCGCGATAATCACCGCGTCGATATCCGGGCGGTCTAATAACTCTTTGTAGTTACGTGTGGTGTATAAATCCTTGCCATAAAGTTCTTTGGCATTTTCGATACGACCCGTATATAAATCACAAATTCCGGCTAATTCGACTCCTGGAACTTTTAAAGCGGAAGCTAAATCGAAGTGCCCTTGCACGCCAAAACCAATCACGCCTAAGCGAATTTTATCACCGACTGAAATGGGTTTTTCGTAACGTAATATACGTTCTTCTGCTTTTTGCTGTGCTGCGAAAGATTGCAATGGCGCCGCAGCGGCTACCATACTTGTTGCACCAATTTGCTGCAGGAATCGTCTGCGCGATGCGGAATTGTTATTTTTCATCATAGGTTATTTTTCAAGCGCTAATTTACAAATCTTCTAATGCGTAACGCACATAGGCGAATTTTTTTCCATCTGGGCTCCAAGATGGAACGTTTATGGTTCCCTGCCCACCATAAAATTCCTCCGTCAAATCTTTTATTTCCTTTGTTTTCAAATCCAATAAGCGCAATTTGATTTGCCGGCCAAACGGATGCGACTGCACTTGATCTTCCAGGTAGGTTATGATCGTGGCGACTTTATTATTCGGAGCAATGTGTGCAAACCAGTTGGAGTACGTATCAAAAGTCATTTGCTCCGGATCCGAACCATCTGGCTTCATTCGCCAAATCTGCATCATGCCTGTGCGGTACGAATTAATGTAAATGAATTTCCCGTCGGGCGAATATTCCGGTCCATCATCCAAGCCATCCGTGCTGGTCAATCGGATTTCTTCACCTCCGTTTGTGGACATTGCATATACATCAAAGTTGCCATTTCTAGATGCGCAATAGACCATCGTCTTCGCATCAGGGGAAACGCCATGCCAATATGATGGGGTTAAAGGGGTTAGTTGGACCGGCTCACCACCCGCTTCGCTCACCTTATAAATAAACGAAGAACCTCCTTTAATTTCGGGTTTGCCACTCGAAATAAATAAGGTTTTTCCATCAAATGTATACCCATGATCGTTGTTGGCCTTCTGCACCGTCCCCGTATTGAGCTCACCTAATTTCGCTCCCTTGGGGCTGATTTTTTCCAATTTTCCGTAGGCATTGATCAACAGAAATTTTCCATCACGTGACCAGTTGGGCGCCTCGAAATGACGTTTTTCTTCCAAAATCTTTTCGGATTTCCCAGACTTAAGGTCGTAGATATACAACGAGCTGATGACTTTTTTCCCCGCGGGCACTTGCGCCGAAAGCGAGGTAGCGACGAGCGCCAATAGGATGATTTTTTTCATGATAGGTTTAGAGATTGGTGTAAGTTTACACAGAATCTGAGGAGATTCCTATCCTGATTTCCCCCCTTAGGTTTGGGAAATCCCCCCTTACCTTTGGCAAACCTTGGAGGATTGCCAAAGGTAGCGCTGGGCGAGCTAAATTATCACTCAAAAACTGATATTCGAAACCAGCTTATTGAAAAGAAAAAACGAAGGGAAACACAAAACTCACAATCGCCGCCCAAAGGGCATAATAAGGCAAAAATCCAGTCATACTAGCTTCCACATCGCTAAGGTTTTTACGCCCTTTAAACATTCCGAGCAGTTGGCGTACAACTAAAATCAAATTCAACAATACCAACAAATTACTTCCTAGGACGGCAAACCGATTTGGCGTAATGCCTAATTCGAAGAGCCGGAAGGCGATGGCCGACAACGCAATTCCGTTATCAATAATGGCCAAAAATGCCAAACCAACCAACGCAAGGAGTTGAAATTGCGAAGCGGACGCTTTCGTTGATTCACTAACGGAGAAAACCAACAAAGCCATAACACCAATCAAAATCCCATTGAAAACCAATAAAAACTGACGATCATTATACGGATCTTTGCCTGTATAAATCAAAGCCCCCAAGAAAACCAGCAGCATGACCGTAACCAAAGGGGTAAAAATGCGCGCGATAACAGGAGAAATTCTACTCACTAGCGTCGGGTTTTGTTGGACTAAAACAGTGGCCAATAATGGAACCGAAGGTAAGGCAGATACAACCAAATAACGGAAATAAAAATCCTCGATTGGAATGCCAATCAACCCAAATAAATTAATCGTCAAAGCCGTGAACAAGCCGCCGGCCAACAAGATTACAGCGCTCATCACTAATAAATCACCATGAAATCGAAGGAATTCAATCCGCATCGAAGTGACCGAAAATGTTGCCCCACAATAAACATGGCCCACCAACATCCATATCAAAATAGGCAGATGGATGCAGCTCAGCATCAACGTGTCACTAGCCGCGTTATTGGGTAAAAAATTAATGAACAATACGGAGCAGATCAAAATAACGAACGGAACCGCGATGTCTTTCCATGATAAACCCTGCTTGTAGGCAAAAAAACCAGCTAATCCCGGCATAACGATAAAGGAAATATTACGCGGAAAATAGAAATCATGCGAAATCGACAACCAATCAGGCAGTTGCATAAAAAAGGCAACATATAGCGCCACAACGCCTACAAATATCCAATCCTTCGAGCCACCCCAGGTGATTTCATCGCGCGAATTTCGGAGGCGCTCATACCAGATTTGGGCACTAATTTCCGAATTGATTTCAGGATATACAGCGTGAAAAGCCTCTGTGAAATCTGCAGGATTTGACCGGTATAATTGTTCCAATTTACCCGGATTCGCTATGTTTTCGGTTATGTCATTTTTCATGGCCCCAAAGTTTATAAAATTGAAGACGGATTTAAATGGTTATTCACTTCAGCGGTTATTTCATCGGCTAAGCGGTTAATGATATTCCATTTCGCATAAGGCCGGTAATAACAAATACTCACTTCGCGCGAAAGCGTTCCATCAGCTAAGTTGAGGACATGTTGCCTGCGCCGCTCGCCCAACTGCTTCACATACAAAGAAGGCAACACGGTCATTCCTTGAAACGTATCGACCAAATTCAGCAGCGTTTCAAATGTATTAGATTCCACAGATAAATTGGCCGGAAATGCCTTTTGTTTTTTCAACTCACATAATTGGATGACCTGATCACGCAAACAATGACCCTCTTGCAATAGAAAAATCCGCTGCTTCGCTAAATCGGATTTGCGCAATGTCTTCTCGTTCGCTGGCAAGTGTCCATACAAATGCAGATCCTCCACATAAAGCACTTTCGTCTCTAACTCCAAAGAGGCAATCGGCGTACTTAATATACCGAGGTCCAGCTTCCCATCACGTAAGTCTTTGACCATTTGGCCCGTAGTTACTTCATATACCTCCAAATTTAATAAGGGGTATTTTTCAACCAAATGTCTTAAGATAATCGGCAGGATGGAACTAGCGATCGTCGGGATGATGCCCAACTTCACACGCCCCTCCATCTTCTGATTAATCGCTTTCGAAGAAGAAAGCAAGGCATTGGCATGTCCGACTACCTGCTGAGCCTGGACCAATATCGCTCGCCCATTTTCCGTGGTTGCAATTGGATTGGCCTTACGGTCAAAAATCACGATATCCAGCTTTTCCTCCAACTTTTTTACCATCGCACTCAAGGTCGCTTGCGTAACATGACAATAATCAGCTGCTTTGGAGAAGCTTTTAAACTGGTCAACTGCCAGTATGTATTCTAATTGCTGTATATTCACTGGTATAGATTTTATCTATGTCAAATATAGAAAATTTCAGTTTTCTCTATAAAATATTAGCCACTAAATTGGCACCACTAAAAATTAAAAATCATGAAAAAACTACTATTAATCAGTGCGATTGCGGCCTCAGTGACTGTGAAAGCACAGGATTATTCCGCTAAGCCGGCGGCAGCAGCTAATCCACATGCGGCAGCAGCAGCCAACCCACACGCCGCGGGAGCGAATCCACACGCAGCAGCAGGCGCAAACCCACACGCAGGAATCAATCCCCACACAGGGATGAAGCCTTCTGGTACCACAAACAACGATTGGTGGCCAGGTCAATTAAACGTAGGTATGCTACGTCAAAATTCGGAAAAGTCGAACCCCATGGGTCCCGACTTCAACTACATCAAAGCCTTTAATAGTCTTGACTACTTCGCCTTGAAAAAAGACATCGGCGAGGTATTAACTAAATCACAAGACTGGTGGCCAGCCGATTTTGGTAATTACGGTCCATTATTTATTCGTATGGCTTGGCATAGTGCTGGAACCTATCGGTCAGGGGATGGACGTGGTGGTTCACGCGCAGGCCAGCAGCGTTTTGCGCCTTTGAACTCATGGCCGGATAACAC
>CANHKE010000076.1 GCA_947461155.1 Cytophagaceae bacterium
CTTTAATTCGTCATTATCCGCTTTGATTGATGCCTCAATTTTATTGATTTGAGACTGATATACTGGCTTTTGCTTCGGTTGAGCCGTTTTCAACTTCGCTTTCACACGTTTCAACTCATCCACATAAACCTCAGCCTTATCCTTTTGAGAAGCTACTTTACGTTTTGCATTATCCACTTTAATCGCAGTTTCCGCAATTTTATTTACCTCATCTTTCAACGTATTGATCTTATTTTCATACAATAAGCCCAAGTTGAACAAGTTCATCACATCCTTGGGATCCTTTTCAACAGATCCTTTCAACTGTACAATCGCTTGATCGATCCGATTAAATGAAATCAACATATTGAATTTCTCATTACGCAAATCCTTATTTGACGGATACATCGCAATTCCCTTATCCAATAAGGCCAAAGCCTGCTCTTCTTCCTTAGCAGCCTTGTAAATCTGTGACAAACCATAAATAATAGCCACATCCTTACCACCAATCGACATGTAACGCTCATACGCCTTACGTGCCTCAGCATCTTTTTGACATAACTGAGCTACTACACCCGTGTACATCGCAGACATCGTATCCTGCGAAGCAATTTCAGATGCCCTTGACATGAATCGAAATGACGCATTGTAATCTTTACCTTGGTACTTAGCAACACCCACACTCATCAAAGCCACATATGCCTTTCCTTTACCTTCCAATAACTTTTCAGCCTCCTTTGCAAAAGAACCCTTCTTGCCATCTTTAGTATCTAATTTAACCGCCTCAGCGATGTATTCGATACCCTTAAATGATGCATCCAAGTCCGACAAAGAAACCGTTGAATCCGGAAACGATGCCAAATCAAAATAGGCATTCGCACGATCCAACCATAATCTCGGTTTTGTAGGTGCTTTTTTAACAGCCTCATCCGACTTCTTAACAGCTTCCAGCGTGGCTTTTTTAGACGCCTCCATAGCTAATTGATCTACCTGTCCGAATGTCGAACCTGCAGCCATCGCCACAGTAAACAAGGTTAAAATGATTTTTTTCATATTTGTTATAGATTAAAAAAAGCCCGCGCTTTCGCGCAGGCTGGTAAAATTATTCTTCTGTTTGCTCGTCAGCACCTTCCACATTTGGAGTCTCCTCCCCTGCTTCATCTACTGATGTTTGATCAATCACCGCACCTTCCACTATTTCTACACCCTCTACCAACACGACCTCTTCCGGCTCTGGCTCTTTTTCAATTTTAGTTACGGATGAGATTTCGTCCGACTCGTTTTTCAAACGAATCAACTTCACCCCTTGCGTATTTCGACCCATCACACGAAGCTCTGCAACACTCGTGCGAATCAAAATACCCGCTTTCGTAATAATCATCAAGTCATTATTATCATTCACTTCCTTGATGGCAACCAAATTACCCGTCTTCTCCGTGATATTCAAGGCTTTAACCCCTTTTCCTCCACGATTAGTCAAACGGTAATCTTCCACCTCCGAACGCTTACCAAATCCTTTTTCAGACACAACCAATAACTGTTGTACCTCCGGATCTGACACACAAACCATACCAACAACCTTCTCCGTAGCAATCGATTCATCGATCCAAATACCCTTCACACCCGCAGCTGTACGACCCATCGGACGCACACGCGTCTCTTCAAAACGGACCGAACGACCTGTATTCGTCGCAATTACGATTTGGTTATTTCCGTTTGTTAACGCAACGTCCAATAAACGGTCTCCTTCACGAATCGTAATGGCATTAATACCATTTTGACGTGGACGCGAATAAGCTTCTAACGACGTTTTCTTAATCGTTCCATCTTCCGTACACATCACAATGAAATTATTATCAATGTAATCCGGATCCGTAATCGACTTCACATTAATCACCGCACGAATCGTATCCCCATTCTCAATATTCATCATATTTTGAATTGGACGGCCTTTCGAGTTTTTCGATCCCTCTGGAACCGCATAAACACGTAACCAGAAACATTTTCCACGCTCCGTAAAGAATAACAACCAATTGTGCATCGTTGCTGAGAACAAATGCTCCGTGTAATCATCATCTTTCGTGATAACCGCGCGCGATCCTACTCCACCACGTGTCTGTGAACGATACTCGGTAATCGGCGTACGTTTAATATATCCCTGAGCGGAAACCGTAATCAACATCTCATCATCCGCAATCATATCCTCTACCGAGAACTCCTCATCCGTCATGTTGATTTGCGTCCGACGCTCATCGCCATAACGCTGCTTCATCTCCAATAACTCATCTTTGATAATCTGCAATTGACGATCCGGCTTTGCCAAAATATCCTCCAAATCATCAATCAATTTCATGATCTCCGCATATTCATTCATGATCTTCTCACGCTCCATTCCAGTTAAGCGCTGTAAACGCATCTCCAAAATAGCCTTCGATTGAATCTCAGATAAATTAAACGTACTCATCAAACCTTCCTGCGCCGCATTCGGATCCTTCGAATTACGAATCAACTTAATCACCGCATCTAAATTATCCAACGCAATAATAAAGCCTTCCAAAATATGCGCACGCTTACGCGCCTCACGCAAATCAAACTGCGTACGGCGTATAATCACCTCATTCCGATGCTCCACAAAATGGTGAATCAAATCCTTCAGATTCAACATCATTGGACGACCCTTCACCAAAGCCACATTATTCACACTAAACGAAGATTGCAAGGCCGAAAACTTATACAAGTTATTCAACACCACATTCGCAACCGCATCACGCTTCAAATCAAAAACAATGCGCATTCCTTGACGATCCGACTCATCACGTATCTCCGAAATACCTTCGATACGCTTGTCATTCACCAAATCCGCACATTGCTTAATCAACGATGCCTTGTTGACCATATACGGAATCTCCGACACAATAATCTGCTCTTTACCATTCTTATTGGTATCAAACGTCGCATTTCCACGTACCACAATCCGACCTCTACCTGTCTCAAATGCGTTCTTTATCCCTTGAACACCATAGATCGTTCCTCCAGTAGGAAAATCGGGTGCCTTGATATACTGCATCAATTCCGGAATCGTAATATCCCGATTATCAATATATGCACCAATACCATCTACCACCTCCGTCAAATTGTGTGGCGCCATATTTGTCGCCATACCCACCGCAATACCCGAAGTACCATTCAATAATAAATTGGGAATCTTAGCTGGCAAAACGGAAGGCTCATCCAATGAATCATCAAAGTTAGGCTGAAAATCAACCGTCTCCTTGTTTAAATCACCCAACATCTCATCCGCAATACGCTTCAAACGTGCCTCCGTATAACGCATCGCTGCCGGCGAATCTCCATCTACCGAACCAAAGTTACCTTGGCCATCCACTAATGGATAACGCAATGACCAATCTTGGGCCATACGCACCATCGTGTCATAGACAGATGAATCACCATGTGGGTGATACTTACCTAAAACTTCACCGACAATACGCGCCGATTTCTTATATGACTTATTGTAACTTACCCCCAACTCCTCCATACCGTACAACACCCGACGGTGCACCGGCTTCAAACCGTCGCGCACATCAGGCAAGGCACGAGAAACTATGACCGACATTGAATAATCAATGTACGCCCCTCTCATTTCATCTTCGATGTTGATTGGGATAATATTCGTTTGTAATGACATAAATAATGATTTGATTCGTTGAACAACCCATGTTCATTTTTTTCTGCTGAATAGAAAAAAACAGAGATTTTCAATAGGTACAAATATCTCAAATTCTGCCTATTTTTCCAAGAAAAAATTCAGTAAAAATTACGAAAAATTAGCAGGCCAGAAATAGCCCCTATTTCACGCGAATAGATGATTCACGCACAATTAATTTGGTCTTCAAAACCTCAATAACAGGAGAATCTCCCGCATTTTTTCCTTCAATTTGATCGATCAATAATTTCAAGGCCAACTGCCCTATTTCTTCTAATGGCTGCGCCACAGATGAAATCGAAGGTGAAACAACCGAACAAACTGGTTCATTATTAAAACTCACTATTTTCACGTCCTCCGGTACCCGAATCTTCAACTGACGCAATGCCGTCAAAACCCCTAAAGCCAAGCGATCAGAAACCACTAAAATACCATCTGGAGCATTCTCCATATGCATCAATTCATGCGTTTGGGAAGTTGCCGTATCCTGAAAATAATCCGAATGGATAATCAAACTTGGATCTGCCTCGATTCCTGCCTCATTCAAAGCACGCAAATAGCCCAACCGACGCTGATTACTTACCGATACGCTCTTAGGCCCTGCCAAAAAAGCAATCCGCTTACATCCATTTTCCAATAAGTGCTTCACAGCTTCATAAGCTGATTGCTCATTGTCAACCATCACTTTGGAGGCATGAATCTCATCACTATCTCGGTCAAAAAACACCAACGGTATTCCGCGACGCTGCAAGCGATTTAAATGATCTAAATTAACCGTCTCCCGCGAAAGTGAGATAATAATCCCCTCTACCTGAGAACGAGACAAGTTCTGAATATTAGTCAATTCCCGCTCATAAGACTCCTGCGTCTGCGTAATCAGCAACGAATACCCAGCCGCAATGGCAGCTTCTTCAATCGCCTTCACGACCGTTGAAAAAAAGTAATACCCCAAATCAGGGACAATTAAGCCCAAGGTTTTGGTTTTACTTTTCACTAAACTTGTGGCTAAAACATTTGGCTGATAATCGAGCTCAGCAGCCAAATCAAGAACTGATTTCTTTGTATCCGGATGAATATCCGGCAAATCACGCAATGCACGCGAAACAGTTGCTACCGATACATTCAACTGCTTGGCAATATCCTTGATCGTAACCTGATGACGCATATATAGCTATAATTTAATTCGAATTTACACTCTTTTTTTTAATTAAACACGCACAGCCGTTTCCCGCCAAATCACGCTGGAATTACCAGCAACCATCCCCATCGGCGGATTTTCCTTACGAATTTGTATTTCCATTTCAACAAAATCAGGATGCAATGCTTTGAATCGAAAGGCTATTTGCTCGCAAAGCGTTTCCAATAAATCTACCGGATTACGCATCACCTCCTCACAAACCTGATACAATTGACCATAATCCATCGTCCGACGAATATCATCCGCAAATTCATGACTTATTTGCTTCGTTATAGACACATGGAGGACAAACCAATTGCCCAATATCCGCTCCTCAGCAAAAAGACCATGGTAGCCAAATAAACGCACCTCATCCAAACGCACTTCATATGTCCGCATCATCCCTAATTAATATC
This sequence comes from Cytophagaceae bacterium, assembly GCA_947461155.1. GTDB lineage: Bacteria > Bacteroidota > Bacteroidia > Cytophagales > Spirosomataceae > Aquirufa. Next base: position 5,279 of record CANHKE010000076.1, read on the forward strand.
TCCTACCTTTCCACGTGGACCACTCGACTTTGCGTAAGCCTCCAACACTTTATTCAATGTAGGCAATCCATCGTCTTCAATCGTATTCGCATCTAAATGATTGGTTTTTTTAGGCTTTGCTGCCGACTTATCTTTGACTTTTTCAACAGGTTTCACAGCCGTTTTACTTGATTTGGCTGGTGCCTTTTTCTTCGCAACAACTACTTTCTTTTTCTCCACCTGAATAGGCGTCGGTTGTGGTACTTGCTTTTTCCATTTGGCCAATTGGTCCATGGTTTGCTGGGAAAGTTCCAGCATTTGCCCCGCAATTTCTTGTTGGACCGCCTCCAACCGCACCATCTCCCGCTGCTTTTCCTTTAGTTCTTGGTCAACTTGGGCCAACATTTGCTTGCGTTCATTTTCGAGCAAAAGCGCTGATTTCTTAACGGCCTTTTCAGCCTCTTCAACAATCGATTCAGCCTTTTTACGGGCATCCGCTAATTGAGTTTCAGCCTCTTTTTCAACTTTTTGTTGCCACATTTGCTGCGCTTCTTCCGCTAATTTCATCGCACGAAACAAAGAGGATTCCACCTCGCGCAAACGATTAACTTCCAACTCAAGTTGCTGAATCTTCGCCTGCATCTCCTGCTCATTACGGGCAGTATCTGTGGCAAATTGATCGACCGATTCAACGTAGGCTTGCACCTCGGCCACATCGTATCCACGAAAACCTTTGGAAAATGAAACTGCTGATATGCTCATATAATAGACTTATGTGGTAAAATAAAAAACCTTTAATCGATTTTCCAAACAGACAGCTGTTTATCATCCGAACCGGAAACTAACAAATCCGAATATTCAGACCAAATCAGTGCATTAATTGAATGTTTGTGACTACCATACCGGGCATAATCGATCACTTTGATCAATGTTAAATCTGTCGCATGCCAGATTTTAATCGTTTTATCCATACTCCCCGTCGCCAAATATCGACCACACGGACTTAATACAAGCGCATTGATCGCCTGAATGTGCGCAGGAACACCCGGCAAAAACGCATGTAGTGCTTTTGAATCCCACATCCAGGAACGTATGTGCGCATCGCGACCAACCGATATCAAATGATCCCCTGACATGACCAAACTAAAAACACTTTGCTTATGCACTTCTTGCCCATGAATTAATTCAAAAGACGAATTGAAAATCCGAACAAATCCATCACTATATCCTGCAAACAAACAATTTTCTGAAATAAGTAAACATCGTACATTGGAATCACCAGATTTGATGTGCTTAATAACCTGATGCGATATGCGATCAAATACGGTTATCAAACCTCCTGAACTGGCCACCCAAACC
>CANHKE010000077.1 GCA_947461155.1 Cytophagaceae bacterium
ATACAATCGATGAGTCGGGCCACATTTGCCAAATTATGCCCGCAAGGAGAAAAAGACACAGCTTCCTATTTTAGTTTTTATGATGTATGCGATCGTTTATCTACTGTTTTGGGCACATTTATCTTTGGATTAATTATTCAATTAACTGGTAATATGCGCAACGGTATCTTAATTCTAGCTGTAGTTTTTGCCATTAGCATTATTTACCTAATCAAAATCATTCGATTAAATACGAAGTCACTTATATTGGGATAATGGACCGATTATTTGCGGACTTCCATGAGATCGGAATATGTCCTAAAATTTCTAATTGTAAGGCCTTTACAATTGCTTTTCTCGCATAAGACTTTGCGTGTACTAAGGACACTTCACGAACTGGAACCGGTAAAGGCAGCGCATGCACTTTATCTTTCGATTTAGTATCCATGTAATCTAAAAACATTTGTGGTAAGATTGTTTGACCAAAACCCAGATCAGCCAAACGAACGATGGTCTCTAAACTACCCGTCTGATACGTCAAATTGGCTCCCATGTGTGATCCAGCCTTAATGTTGCAAATCGAATTGACTTGATTACTTAAACAATGTCCTTCCTCCAACAACCATAATTTGGATGGATCTAAATCGGATTTAAGTTTAGAACCATCATCCTCCCAAACATTGGAATACAAAAACAATTCTTCATAATACAGCGGCAATTCAATTAATTCACTGTTTAAGGGTGTAACTAAGATGCCAATATCTAATACGCCAGACGCGATATCGCGTTTTATATTTTCAGTTGTAGTTTCTGAGATACGTATATCCAAATCCGGATATTTTTCTTGAAAGTCTGCTAGAAATTTGGGCATCAAATAGGGTGCAATGGTAGGTATAACACCAATGGACAAATTGCCCACTACCGCATTTGACCAATCTTTTGTTAAAGAAAGTATAGATTTACTTTCTGCTAGAATGATACGCGCTTTATTAATAATCTCCATTGCCTCGACCGTTGGCTCCAACGGCTTTGCTTTACGATTAAATAAAGTAAGATTTAATTCATCTTCCAATTTTTGTACTTGCATACTTAAACTTGGTTGTGAAACACAACAAAAATCAGCTGCTTTGGAAAAACTTTTTAAATCGGCAAGGGCAACAATGTACGTTAATTGCGTAATAGTCATTATATAATTTTTAACTATACAAATATAAAAAATATAGATTTGATTGATAACTTTTGAACCTACATATTTGCATCACCAAATTTGAAACATAAAAAAACACTTATACAAATGGCAAATTACATGTTAGGTTTAGGAAGCCAATTTCCTACATTTTCAAAGACTGCAGTTGTTTCTTTAGAGCAAGGCAAAGAATTCGCAACAATTACTTCAGAAGATCACAAAAAAGATGGTAAATGGTTAGTAATGTTCTGGTGGCCAAAAGATTTTACATTTGTTTGTCCTACTGAAATTGCTGAATTCAACCGTCGTGCTGGAGATTTTTCAGATCGTGATGCATCTTTAATTGGCGCTTCAACAGATTCAGAATTCGTACACGCAGCTTGGAGAAGAGACCATGATGATTTACGTGGTTTGAAATTCCCAATGTTAGCAGATACGTCTAAGAGCTTAGCTGAAGAGCTTGGTATCTTAACCGAAGGAGAAAAAGTAGCTTACCGGGTTACTTATATCGCTGACCAAGATGGAATTATCCGTTGGGCATCTGCCAATGACTTATCAGTGGGCCGTAACGTAGACGAAGTATTACGTGTATTAGATGCGTTGCAAACTGATGAGCTTTGCCCTTGCAACTGGAAAGCAGGAGAAGCTACTTTATAAAAACAACTTTAAAGCCCCAGGATCTCTGGGGCTTTTTAAAATATAAAATCATGAGTGAAACTAGAGATAATTTATTAGCAGAGATCAATGTCGCTGCTTCAGAATCGTTCGCCCTTTTAGATGCATTAGATGCAACGGATCACCGCTACATTAAGGATTTAAAAATTAATGTATCCAATTCACTTCGTGCTCAAACTTTATCAGAAAAAGAGGCATTATTGCTTGCTTTGGCGGTTTCTGTGAATCAAAAACACACATTAACCATTAATTCGTTAGCTGAATTAGCGATCCAAAAGGGCGCAACTGAGGCAGAAATTAATGAAATACACGCGCTAGTGTCTTTATTGAATGCAAATAATATTTTTTATCGCTTCAAACATTTCGTAGATAAAGAATACTACAACACAGCTCCAGCAGGAATTCGCATGTCGATCATGATGAATCCAGTACTTGGAAAAGAATTTTTTGAACTAGCTAGTTTGACGGTTTCTGCGATAAATGGTTGTGAAATGTGCGTCACTTCCCATGAACAATCCGTAAAAAATCACGGAGCAACGGAAGCTCGTATTTTAGATGCCATTCGTTTAACGTCCATCTTTAAGAGTCTTATCGTATTATTATAATCCGATCCTAAGTAGTAAAAAGGCTAACTCATACCGAGTTAGCCTTTTTTTATTTCGCGAACGAGTTGATTTAGTTGCAGACGGAATTGCGCAAGTTCTAGAAACGATTGCCAACAAACCTTAAGTAATTTCATGTGACGAATCGAAACTTCTCCGGTTTCCCGCTCCTTATGTAATACAGGTATATTAAATAATGGTTGGCCAGCCTTTGTAGCTAAAACCGATAAAAATATATTTGGAGCAAATGGTGTTTTTGCAGGTAAGGCCTTGATTAATTTAGCTAAGAAGGAGGTACGAATTAATCGGAAAGGAATATTCGCATCGTGAATATACGTACCATAGATAAACAGCAACGAATACTTTAATATACGAGTAATGATCAATCGAAAAGGATCATCATTTCTTACTTCACGGAAACCTAGTACAAAATCAGATTCATTGCGCTTTTCCCAAAATTTCTTAAAATCACCGGGAATAAACTGATCATCTGAATCCGTCTGAAAAACAAATTGAGGGTTCATTTGAACCGCCATTTGGTACCCATGAAAAATAGCTTGACCGTGACCACCATTCAACTGGTGTTTCGCGATTAAATTCGGATAAGACCCAGTCAATTCATCTAAAATAGCACCCGTTTGGTCACGAGATCCATCATTAATCACCAATAATTTAAACCGATCCAAAGGAACTACTTCAGCTATCCCATTAATCCACATAGGCACCACATCCCGTATGCACGCTTCTTCGTTATAGGCAGGAATAACAACAACTAAATCCAACGTATTTTCCATTAAATCCGATTTTTAAAACGATTGATTGGTTTTTCAATAAAAAACCATGACAAACTGGCTAAAACTAACACAATAACTAAACTGATAGCAAATTTTAGATAAATAAAATTAGGTAATTCCTCAGTAAGTTCAGGTAAAAAATTACTTAAATACCCAATAATTGTATTGCCTTTCATGTGGTAATAATTATACACCACATTGTGATAAAGATATATCCCATAAGAAATTTGACCCAAATAGGAAACCCAACCTAACTGCAAGAATCGGCCTATAATCCACGTTTGATTACTCAACGCTTGTGTGATTAGAAAGAAGGAAAACAATCCTGCAAAAAAGCGTTCAAAGACGATTGAAAAAATATTGTCGTGTACGTATGTCGACTCCTCACTTAACCATAAAATCCCAACAAAAAAGACAAGACTTAGCGGAAGAAGATACACTTTAGCTCTCAATTTCTCATAAAGTGCTTGTTTGTAATGAAATAAATAAGCTAAAATACCTCCTAAACCGAATGAATCAATCGCCGCAATTGGATTTACATATGAGATCATCCAAAAATTTTCTTTCACTTCATGAGTCGCGAATACATAAAAACTCAACCGCGCACCAAGACCAAGTAATAACATACTGATAAATAAGCGCGGATATCGGGAAACGGAAACAAAAAAGATGAAATACGGAAACAATAAATAGTATTGCTCTTCTACCGCCAGTGACCACAAATGATCCCAAACGCCCATCCAACCCTGATGTGAGATAATATAAAAGTTAGGCGTATACGAAATCAACCATAATGACAATTCCGAAAAATTAGACAACTGAAATACGAAACCAATAAACAAAAGCAAAAAATAAATAGGAAAAATACGCAATGACCTTCGGTAAATAAAGCGAATCATTTTAACAAAAGGAGAGGAGTGATGTGTCCGACAACTATCCGCATTCTCAAATAAAATACGTGTAATTAAAAATCCGCTTAGTACAAAAAATATGACAACACCTAAATGTCCGAGAAATGAAAATGGATTAATAGGAATTAACCAATGGTCAATCAGCACGAGAAGTACGGCAATAAAGCGTATCCCATTTAATTGCTTAAAATAAATTGATTTTGACATAACGCTATTCACTAACAAATAAGGTAAACTCAACACGTCGATTTAATCGACGTTTATCCTCCAATACACTAGATGAAAGTGGTTTGGTGCCACCCCAACCTTTGGTTCTTATCCGAGTCGCTGCTATACCTTTTGAAATTAAGTATTCTTTCACTTTTTCGGCTCGATCAATCGATAATTGTAAGTTTTCATTCCAATCACCCTGTAAATCCGTATGTCCCTCTATCGATATATGAAAACTACCATTATCATTTAAAATAGAAACAATATTATCTAATGCATCGTAAGATTCTTTCAACAAGTCCGATTTACTTTGTGCAAAATTTAACGTCGGTAATTTAAATTGCTTATTGATTTCCAATGGCATCAATGCGAATTGCTGAACTAACTCCACATATTTAACCTCTTTACGCAAATCAAAGCGCTCTCGTTTCGTCATATACCCCTTCGATTTAACTTCAATCTGAAAGGGCTTCTTAGTAGGCCACATAAACGAGAAATCACCCAAATAAGGATCATAATCAACTACCAATGAATCCGAACTGGTCGTTGACCGAACAATTAATTTTGCCGACAAACCAATTTTAGAGGCTATATCAAAAACCTTACCCGAAATCTGAACTAAATTCTGAGGCCTAACTTTTTCAGGTATTTTAATCCGGTAAATATCTTCCGCACCCATCGAATTTTCGACCGAACTAAAATAAGCGTAGTCTCCTTGCGCCGAAACAGAAAAATAACCATCCCATTGATTCGTATTTACAGCCGGACCCACATTTTCGGGTATTGACCAATTTAACCACGTATCATCTAATCTACGCGTCAAAAAAATATCATTGTTTCCATAACCCACATGTCCACTGGATGAAAAATACATGGTAACACCATCGGGAGCAATAAATGGAGTACTTTCCGACTCACCCGAATTAACATTTTGTCCGATATTTTTTGGTTCTGTCCACGTATCATCCGATTTTAAAAATGACACATAAATGTCCTTTCCTCCATAAGAGTCTTTGGTTTCAGTCGTCATTAATAAAACCTTCCCGTTCGGAGCTAATGTATATTCCGAATACTCAGATTTATTTTTGAAATTTTGAATTCGGATTGCTTTCGGGAAACTCCATTCACCCGTTCGCAAACGAAATGATAAAGAAACACCTTTTTCCATTTGCCCATCTTTACCATAGACATTATTCAACAACATCGTCTTTCCGTTTGGTGAAATTCCACAAACAGCGTTATTTTCATCATTGTTTATAGGCGCTGGAAATAAATTAGCTTTGAGCCACTTCTTATCATCGCCTAATTGAGAAACCCAAATGTCTTGATTTTTGGCAGCACCTAAATTATCCGGATGTTTCCAACGCGTAAAAAAAAGCGATTTGCCATCTGGACTAACTACGGGACATATTTCATTGAATTTTGAATTAATCGCCAAACCCAAATTTTCTTTCACCAAATAAGCTGCTGGGTCTTTTTCCAACGAAACACTGCTCTCAATAGGTTTGTCAGAATCCGAGATCGCAATCGCATCAATCTGCGAATATCCTTTCACACGTTGGGAATTCATTAACACCTTAATCGACTTCACTTTAAATGGCGTCAGCGCATTCAATTTTATACGGGTAATTTGACCAGTCATTGTCGCATAATTCACCGGAAATTCCCTTATCAAATAAAGCTTATTATTTTCGTCAAAAGCTTCAATTCGTGTTATCGAACCAGCACCAAAATTTTCAAAAATAGCAACTTGATTGATTTGCTTTAAGGTATCAAATGAAACAATCAAATATTCATCATTCGGACTATCTGGCGTCAGTGATTGCCAGGCACTGGGCGTTTGACCAAATTTAGGATACTTACTCGGGCGCCCCAACGCATGAATAGCCCTAAATTCGCGTCCCAATAACTGATCGGAATATTCACTCGAAAAAGCAACCACCTTACTGGCCCATTGGACAGATTGTCCAAAGGTATAAAGATGTGCCATCAACATGAAGGCAAATAAATATGCTTTTCGAGGCCACATATGACTTAATCAGCCAATTGAAGTAATTCTGAAATTGTTTGCTGCGGATTGGGAGAAGCGAAGACAAAACTTCCTGCGACAAGCACATTGGCACCAGCATGAATTAAGGCACCTGCATTAATTTGATTAA
>CANHKE010000078.1 GCA_947461155.1 Cytophagaceae bacterium
AATTTTCATATTTAATCCGCTTGAATTAATGCCACCGCCATCGCGGAAATACCCTCAGCTCTCCCCACAAAACCCAAACCCTCCGAAGTTGTCGCTTTTACTGAAATTTGATCAACATCAATTCCCATCACCAGCGCTAAATTTTCTTTAATCGACGGAATGTGCGGATTCAATTTGGGCCGATCCAGCACCACCGTCACATCCAGATTCCCCACTTCCCAACCTGTATCGCGAATCATTTCCATGACTTTTTTCAACAATAACGTAGATGCTACACCCTTCCACATCGGATCCGTATCCGAAAAATGATAGCCAATATTCCGCATATTCGCCGCACCCAAAAGTGCATCACACAAGGCATGACAAACCAAATCCGCATCCGAATGACCCAAGGGACCAAAATCGCTTGAAATCTCCACTCCACCCAAAATAAACGGCCGACCTTCCACCCACTTGTGGACATCATAGCCTTGACCTACCCTGATTTTCATATTGCTTTTTGTTTACGATACAGCAATGTATTCTTTTTGCCGCGAACAAATAATTTCTCGGCCCATTTTTGCAAATCAGCTACCGGAACGGATGCAATTTGATCCGCTTCCGAATTCACAAAATCCACATTTCCCGCATTCGCCGCCATCGCTAAATTCATCGCCCGATTTAACACTTCTACCTCACCGAAAACCAACGAAGCCTCCGCCTGATTCTTCACCCGCTGCAAATTTTCTTCGTGCATACCCGTGGCCACAAAAGCTTCGATGGCTTTATCCAAAGCGATTTCAGCATCTTCCAGGCTAACCCCTTCCGCAACTTGACCTTGAATGACCAATAAGCCCGGATCCAAAAAACCGGTCTGATGCGCATGCAAGGAATCAAATATGCGCGCATCTTGAACTAAATTCAAATAAAGAAAGGAAGATTCATTGCGACCTAACAAATCACTCAATAAATCCACCGCGTAAAATCCAGCATCGTAGCGACCTGGTACCGGATAAGCCCGATAAATCCGATCTGCCGGAACATCTGCCGAAATCTCCATGCGTCTGTCTTCCTTTTGCTCAGGCTCCTGCTTGCGTTTGCGCGCAGGCTTCGCCCCGCCCGGAATCGGCTCAAACCATTTTTTCGCCAGGGCCTTCACTTCGGCCAATTTTACCTGACCAGCCACCACCAAAATCGCATTCGCAGGCACATAATATTGAGCAAAAAATGCCTTCACATCTTCCAATGTAGCTTCTTCAATGTGTTTGATATCCGCCCCAATGGTAGCCCAACGGTACGGATGCACCTGATAAATTAAGGGACGAAACTTCAACCACAAATCGCCATAAGGCTGATTTAAGTACCGTTGCTTGAATTCTTCAATGACTACTTTCCGCTGAACCTCAAGTGATTCTGGATTAAAAGCCAGCTGCTTCATGCGGTCAGACTCTAACCAAAATGCCGTCTCCAAATTTTGGCTTGGAACGGAAATATAGTAATTCGTTAAGTCAGGGGTCGTAAAGGCGTTGTTTTCACCGCCCACCCGTTGCAAGGGTGTATCATAATTCGGGATGTTTTCAGAACCGCCAAACATCAAGTGCTCAAATAAATGGGCAAATCCCGTCCGGTGCGGTTCCTCATCCCGCGAACCCACATCATAGATGACATCCATAACAGCCAGCGTGGTCGTTGGATCTTCATGGACAATCACCTGAAGACCATTAGCAAGCGTAAACTGTTCGTATGAAATCATGGCATGTGGATAAAAAAGAAATAGAAACAAAAGTAAAAAATTAGGCACAAAAACCACAGAGCTTCTCTATTTTTACACTTCAATATTTAGCTATGCGCAACCTGCTTGTTGGCCTTCTTTTACTTACCTCCCTTCCCAGCTTCAGTCAGATTCTGCAAGACCCTCAGGCTAAGGCACTTATTTCACAGGGTTTGGATCACTTATATGCCTACGACTTTAAGGAATCCATGGATGATTTCAATGCGATCAAAGCCAAATACCCCAAGCACCCCGCCGGATATTTATTGTCGGCCATGCAATTCGAAAAACAATTCTTCCCTTTAAAAGACCACCCCGCGCAAAGCAGAGCTTATTTGGCATTTCTGGAACTGACGTACCAGCTGGCATCTGAAGCCTACGAACGCAATCCAAACGATCAAGAAGCTGTATTTTTCTGCATCTCGTCTTTGGGCTTTTTGGCTGCCTATGAAAATGACTACCAAAATTATGTGAAGGCGGTCAACCATACCCGGAAAGCCTATGCGCATCTGAAAATCGGTTTGCGTAATACGGAACGCCAACCCGAGTTTTTGTATTCTGCAGGGATTTACAATTACTACCGCATCGTTTACCCCGAATTGCATGCGGCGATACGTCCATTTATGGTGTTTTTCGAGGATGGCAATAAGCGTTTGGGATTATCCCAACTGGATGCTGCCATTCGTAAATCGGTATTTGTGAAGAATGAGTCGACTTTTTATTTGGCTTATGTATATAATAAATACGAAGGAACACCGAGTAAGGGTTTACCTTATTCAGAAATGCTGGTAGCGAAATACCCCGAAAACCACTTATTCAATTTGCAGCGGGCTGAATTATTAACGCTTTCAGGACAATACGAAGCGGCAGAGGAATTTATTGTGAAATTAGAAAAGTCAAAATCGGCCTATATGGTAGGCGCAGCGCACGTATTCCGCGGCATGCGCGAAGAATTTGAACGCAAACGTTTTACTCTCGCAGAGGCCTATTATGGCAAAGCGATGCAACAGCCTTGGGAAGAACGATTTACCAAAGACATCCACGGACTTGCACTCATGGGCATCGCGCGCATGGAAAACCGCAAAGGAAATAAGCGCAAAGCGCTACACTGGGCGCGTCAAGCTGCCGAATATGTCGAATACAAAAACTCGATTGAAGAACAAAAAAGATTAGTCAACGCGTATGGAAAGTAGAGAAGCAGGCATCGAACGCCTTTATCCCAAAATCTGGGGACGCATGTCCGCCCGCTATTATTACCTGCACCAGCTCCGCAAACAAATGGAACGGGTGATCGCACTGTTTGTGCACCATTCGCCACATCAGTTGCTGGCCGACTACGGTTGCGGGAATAAACCATACGAACCTATATTTGCACCCCATGTCGAACAATACATTGGGTTGGATTTAGCGTATAATACGAAAGCCGATGTGACGGTGGATCCCAAAGGCATCATCGACATGCCCGACGCGACGGTGGGATTTGTCCTTTCCACCCAAGTACTCGAACACGTGGAAGACCCCAAAGCGTATTTAAAAGAGGCAAATCGCATTTTAGCGCCTGACGGGAAATTGATTTTATCCACGCACGGCTATTGGATGTTTCATCCGGACCCGACGGACTTTTGGCGATGGACGTCCACAGGCCTAAAGAAAATCGTTCAAGAAGCAGGATTTGAAGTCGTGTATTTCGAAGGTATTTTAGGGCGCTCATCCATGGGACTTCAATTGTTCCAAGATGGAATTTTATTTAAGCTCCCTAAATTCGCACGTCCGATTTTATCGATCATCATGCAACCGCTCATTATCTTTTTTGATCAAATTATCGGATCAAAATCCCGCAATGAAGATGCGTGTACGTTTATTCTCGTAGCGAAGAAAGCCTAGCTTGTTCATACGCGAACGTCTTTTCGAATGCTTCCTCGCGTGAACTGAGTTCAAACGGAATGTAGGATTTTAGTTTGCTGATGTCCAAACTCACCTGCTGCACATCGGTAGGCATCGCCTCCACAAATTCTACCTGAAAATGCGGGATGCGTTGTTTGACTAAATCAATGATTTCTAGCAGGCGCATCGTTTGGCCAGAACCGATGTTAATGGTTTGGTTTTGCACATTGGAAGCTACTAAAGCCATCATCGCCTGGGCAATATCCGCCGCAAACAAATAATCCTTCGCCTGACTTCCGTCTCCCCAAACCACAAAAGTTTCTCCCCGAAGCGCCTTGCGCATCGCAATGTTAATCACCCCCTGCGTTTCAGACCGGTGATGTAAACCAAACGGATTCGATAAACGTAAAATCAAGTAATTGATTTGATACAGATTCGCATAGAGACGAATGTAATGTTCGACGGCCAATTTAATAATGCCATACGAACTGATCGGTTGGCACGCCTGATCTTCCTTTTTCTGACTCGGCGCCTCATTTCCATACACGGCACCGCCGGAGGACAAGTAAACGATTTGTTGGCACCCATACGCCTTCATCACCTCCATCAATCCAATCGTAGGCAATAAATTGGTCTCTACATCCGCCTGAATATTCTGGGTAGAAAGCGCGGGAATGATGGAACTGGCAAAGTGAAAAACGTGGGTAAACATGTGTTTTTCAAATAGGTGACGGAGTAATTCCGTGTTTGCATAATCGCCTGCCACAAATAAGACATCGGGAAATTGAATGGCTGATTCGGGTATTTCCTGAGAAAGGACGACGATTTCGGGTGCTTGCTCCGTTTGATTTTGCACAAACTCAAGCAAATTATACCCCAGAAAACCGGCACCGCCTACAAGTAGAATTTTATCCATGACCTCATTATGTAAAGCAAAAATAGGGTAATTTCGTAGAAAATACCCCCAGCCATATGAATTTGCTTATTGCCCGATCGAATTTTCACTCCTATTCCGAGACGTTTATCGACGAGCAAATCAAGAAATTGCAACCGGTGGAAGTGCTTTACGAAGGCTGGTTGCCCAATCGGACCTATAGCGGCCAATCGATTTATCCCTTTCCCCTTTCGCATTTAGCCGTGCGGGGAACGCTGCGCAATGTAGCGCCTAGATTGTACCGCAAAATCTACCATTATTTTTTAAAATCGTTTTTAAAATCGCATCAAATCGACGCGTTTTTGGCGAATTACGGTCCCTTGGGGAGTAACATCTATACAGCTTGTCTGGAATTAGGCATCCCCTATTCGATTGTCTTTTTGGGCTTTGATGCCAATGAGAAAAAGACCTTAGATAGTTACCGAACTGACTACGCGGCGATGTTGCCCAAAGCCCAAGCAGTGATTGTTGTCGCTGCATCCATGCGCGCAAACTTAGAAGCTATCGCGGGCCCCTTGAGCAATATCCATGTGATTCCTTGTGGGGTAGATGTGGCTACATTTAAGCCGGCAGGCAAAAAATCCGATCGATTAACGTTCATTTCCGTCGCTCGCTTTGCCGAGAAAAAAGGACCGATCCATAGTTTACGTGCGTTTCAAATCGTATGCCAACAATTTCCAGAGGCACACTTACAAATGGTGGGCGATGGACCGATGTGGGAAGAGGCGAAAGCCTTTGTCCGTGAACATCAATTAGCGGCCAATGTAACTTTTTTAGGTGCACTTTCGCAAGCCGAATACCTGCCTTATGTACAGGCTGCGCATGTATTTATCCAACACTCCATCATTACGAAAGCAGGGGATTCGGAAGGGACACCCGTGGCGATTTTGGAAGCGGCGGCATGTGGATTGCCAACGGTCTCGACCCGACATGCCGGTATTCCAGATGCGGTTTTGGAGGGTGAGACGGGCTTACTGACCGACGAGCATGATATCCAAGGCATGGCGGAAGCCTGTATTTTCCTGGCATCGCATGAAACCACCCGCGAAAAAATGGGGGTATCGGCTCGAAAACACATCGAAACCAACTACGATGTGGTGAAGCTCAGCCAAAAAATTAAAAGTCTCTTAAAATTTGTAGTTTTATAGCTTATTCAAAACATGCATGGGAATCGTCATTCGACAAAGTCTTAAAGCCTCCATCGTCACCTACTTAGGAACGGCGATTGGAACGTTTAACGTGATTTTCCTGTACAACCAGTTTTTAAGTCAATCAGAAGTAGGCCTAATCGCCGGTGCGCTGGTCAGCATTCCCCTCATATTTGCCTCATTTACGCAATTGGGAATTCCACACATTGCGGTTCGTTTCTTTCCTCATTTTGATGACCCAACGAACGAACATCGCGGATTTTTCACCTTTTTGCTCATTGCCCCCTTAGTAGGCTGGGGCCTTTTCATCCTTGGTTACATCAGTTTGCGCGGAACATTCAATGCCATCTACGCAGCTAATTCACCGCTATTGCCCCAGTATTTTTACTACATCATTCCGCTGACAGGTAGTTTTTTATATATGTCGGTCCTCGAATCCTACGCCCGCGTTCACCTGCGCATTGTGGTGCCTGCGATCATTCGGGAACTGTATTTACGCATCGCAAATTCGTGTTTGATTGTAGGTTTCGGCTGGGGATATTTAAATTTCGACCAATTGGTACAAGGGATTACGCTCTCTTACATCGTAGCCGTTATCGCACTTTTACTTTACATCAAGCAATTAAAACGCTTTTATACGCGGTTGGACTTTTCGTTTTTACGCCAACCGATCTTCAAGGAAATGGTGTCATATGGCGGCTGGGTGATCTTGGCTGGGGCGAGTTTTAC
>CANHKE010000079.1 GCA_947461155.1 Cytophagaceae bacterium
AAAATAGCGGATGGATGGGATTTCGGTTTCGGGATTTTTGGCCTGAATATCGATATCTTCAAAATATGTAACCGCATCGTAGGAGATATGGCCAAATAGTCCATTGGCCATCGGGGAATCACCTTTTACTTGCTGGAATTCAAAACGATCCGCAAATTGCTTCAGCACTTGAATGGCATCGCGGCGATTGGATAATGTAAATTCTTCCACGCTCCCATCGGGGAAACATTGTTTGACTTTTGAATCTGTCAATTCAAACGATGCCACCGGATCGAAAGCAATATGCGAGAACCCGTGTTCCCGGCCATGGTAGTCGGCCGATTCCAAAATCACAGAATTCTTGAAGTTTTTACGAATCTTCATGAAAATACCGATTGGCGTGAGGGTGTCGGCCAAAAGGGTTTTACGAGCAGTTCGAATTTGTATTATAGACATGTTTTCTAGGGACAAAATTAAAAAAAGGCTTACTGAGAACAGCAAGCCTTTCGTAAACATATCATGTACACACAGCAAAACTGTTCAAGGAACTATTAGCCTTGCCACCAGTTTTTGTTGTATGTTGCTTTTTTCATTGTCGTATTTATTTCATGCAAATGTAAACTGAAATCTCTTAATTCAAAATTTTAGCCGATTAAATCCCATAAATTTCCATATAAATCCTCGAATACGAGCACTTTACCATATTCTTCGACCACGGGACCGCGGACAATATGAATATGATGTTTAAGCAAATTTTGATGGTCTTTTTCGAAATCATCGGTATGCAAAAATAGGAACACGCGACCACCTGTTTGATTGCCGACGCGGGATTTCTGCTCGTCGGTGGCGGCTTTGGCCAATAATAATTGACAAGAACCCGCACCGGAAGGTTGTACTAATACCCAGCGCTTTACATCGCTCAAACGCGTATCCTCCACTAAGGTGAAGCCAAGTTTTTCCGTGTACCAAGCGATTGCTTCATCGTAATCGGCGACCACAAGGGCGACATGCATGAGGCGGTGGTTCATAGTCAGTAATCAGTTATCGGTAAACAGTAATCAGTGATTTAGTTTTCGTCGCGGCCCACGAAGTTAAAGGGGCTAATTAATTTCAATTCAGCTTTAATCGCATCGGAAACGGCCAATCCATCGATAAACGTATGGAAGACGGTTTGATCGATTTTTCCGTGGTGACGGGTCAAATCCTTCAACGCCTCATAGGGTTTCGGGAACGCTTCGCGGCGTAATACCGTTTGAATTGCCTCCGCAATCACCACCCAATTATCTTCTAAGTCTTGTTGGATTCTGCTATTATTCAATTCTAATTTACCCAAACCACGTTGCAAGGAATTCAATGAAATGACTACATGAGCCAAAGGCGTTCCTACATTACGAAGGACCGTTGAATCTGTCAAGTCACGTTGTAAACGCGAGATAGGTAATTTCGCCGATAAGAATTCGAAAAAGGCATTCGCCATCGCGAGATTCCCTTCTGCGTTTTCAAAGTCGATTGGGTTAACTTTGTGGGGCATCGCTGAAGAACCAATTTCCCCCGCTTTGATTTTTTGCTTGAAATAGCCCATGGAAACGTATTGCCAAATGTCCCGAGATAAATCGATCAAGATGGTATCCAAACGCTTTAATCCATCAAAATAGGCCGCTAGGTTATCGTAATGCTCGATTTGGGTGGTGTATTTCGAGCGGGTGATTCCTAAATTCGCGTGCAATTTGGCTGCAAAATCTGGCCAATTCACGCTTGGAAAAGACACTTGATGCGCATTGAAATTACCCGTTGCCCCACCAAATTTTCCCGTGAAAGGCACCTGAGCCAATAAATCTAATTGGCGGTTAAGCCGCTCCACGAACACTTTTATTTCTTTCCCCAATCGAGTTGGAGAGGCCGGTTGGCCATGTGTATGTGCCAACAAAGGAATCTCTTTCCATTCGGTTGCATAGGCATCTAACGTAGCGACAACCGCTTGGTAAGCTGGTAAAATCACATCCCGATGCGCTTCCGCAATCGAAAGTGGAATCGCTGTATTATTGATATCTTGAGACGTTAAGCCAAAGTGAATGAACTCCACATAAGGTGTCAGGTCTCCTGGAAGCGCTAACATGCGATCTTTGATGAAATACTCAACGGCCTTTACATCGTGATTGGTTACCTTCTCCGTCTCTTTAATCCACTGCGCATCAGCTTCCGTGAAATTCGTATACATGGCGCGCAAAGCGGCGAAATGCTCCTTCGGAAAGCTAGCTAATGGAGCCAATGGAATTTCACAAAGTGCGATGAAATATTCGATTTCAACACGAACGCGGTATTGGATTAGACCAAATTCGGAAAAATAGGGTGCGAGTGATTGGGTTTGGCGGCGGTAACGACCATCAACGGGCGAGATTGCCGTAAGCAGATTTAATTCCATAAGATCTTTTCAAAGCGCAAAGGTACAACATTTTGAAATTTATTTGTAAATTTAAGCATGCTACAACCCAGATATCTTTCGGTCGTTTTGTCCTTTTTCATCTCAGGAGTAACTACGGCATTTATATCTTTTTTGCCTTCCAGTGATTTAACGATTTTAGTCATCAGTTTTATTAGTTGCTTTATTTTCGGCTCGATTTTAATCTATTTTGCGCTTGACTATTTAGTTTTTCAGGAGGTCAATCAATTGTATGACCGGATTAAGCAAATCAAAAAGAAGGATTTTTCGATTACACCTCGCAAGCAGTTGGTAGAAAAAACGAACCCGATTGAGCTTTTGAAAAAAGAGTTAAATACGTACGTCACGTCGAAAGAGGATGAGGTATTCGAACTTAAAAAAGCGGCCAAATACCGCCAAGAGTTCTTGGCTGACGTCTCCCACGAACTTAAAACGCCCATTTTTGCGGCACAAGGATTTGTACACACCTTGCTGGACAATCCTGATGAGGAAGCGGAGATCCGTGCTAAATTTTTAGAAAAAGCGGCCAAAAGTTTAGATGGTCTTGACAATTTAGTGCAGGATTTATTAACTGTTTCTCAGATTGAAACCGGTGCGATTAAAATCGAGAAAAAGAAGATGGGTTTACGTGCACTCGTAGAAGAAATTTTTGAACAGGTCGAGGCAAAGGCGAAGAAACGCGGAGTCTCACTTAAACTGATTGCGCCCGAAGGCCCGGTTTATGTGAAGGCAGATATGCTTCGGATCTCACAAGTGATATTGAATTTAGTAGTTAATGCAATTAAATACGGAAACGAAAATGGCGCGGTGAAGGTTGAATTAACTGAGAAAAAGAAAGTCATACAAATTTCGGTCATCGACAATGGACCGGGTATCGCCAATGAACATTTACATCGCATCTTCGAACGTTTTTACCGCATTGATAAGAGTCGGGCCAAAAACTCAGGGGGTACCGGATTAGGCTTATCGATCGTCAAACATATCGTTCAAGCACACAACGGCAAGATTACCGTTCACTCAGGGGAAAATAAGGGAACAACCTTTGAATTTAAATTGGAGAAAGCATAAGGTAATCAGCGTCGATGAAGCCTCAGAATTGGGCAAAACGTATAACCCTAGGCTTTAGCCTAGGGAATTGACCTAAACCGCTCCTTCTGTCAAACGCTCTGCATTTTCAGCAATGCGCAACTGCTCTATAAACTCAGCAATTTCACCATCCATGACCGTAGGTAAATTATAAACCGTTAACCCGATGCGGTGATCCGTCACGCGGCCTTGGGGATAATTATAGGTACGGATTTTATCGGATCGGTCTCCTGTGCCGACCATCGACTTCCGGTTCCCTGCGATTTCCGCGTTGCGTTTGGCTAATTCAATTTCGTATAGACGGGAACGTAATACCGTCATCGCTTTGTCAAAGTTTTTGATTTGGGAACGTTCATCTTGACATTGAACGACTAAACCAGAAGGAATGTGCGTCACACGCACGGCTGAATACGTGGTATTCACAGACTGACCGCCGGCTCCAGAAGAGCAAAACGTATCTTTCCGAATATCGTTCATGTTGATTTGCACATCGACCTCGTCCGCCTCAGGCATCACCGCCACGGTAGCCGCTGACGTATGAATACGACCCGCTGATTCCGTTGCCGGAACACGCTGCACCCGGTGCACACCAGACTCAAATTTCAATTTGGCATATACATCCTCCCCTTGAACCGAGATAATGATTTCCTTATATCCACCAGCAGTACCATCTGTAAAATCCATGATTTGAAACGTCCAGCCCTGCTTCTCCGCAAATCGCTGGTACATGCGAAACAAATCACCCGCAAAAATAGACGCTTCATCTCCACCCGTACCACCACGAATTTCCAAAATGCAATCTTTCGAATCGTTCGGGTCGCGAGGGATTAACAACTCTTTCAAAACCTCCTGCATCTCCTTTTCTTGCGGAACCAATTCCTCCAATTCAGTCTTAGCCATGTCACGGAAATCTTCGTCTTTTTCGGTGGCAATTACCGACTTAGCCTCTTCGATGGACTTCAACAAATTCTGGTAGGTAATGTATTGTTCTACTATTTTTTGCAAGTCCTTGTATTCCTTACTTAGGGTCTTGAATTTCTTCAAATCGGATACAACTTCCGGCATAGCAATCTGTTGTTCTACTTCAAGGAATCTCTCTCGGATGGCTTCTAGCTGCTCCAGCATGTGTTCTGTGGGGTTAAAAATCTGCGCAAAGATAACCAATTAATGAATACCTTTGTGCTTTCCCTTTTTTCAACATGAAAAACATCTACTTTTTGGCTGCCCTTTTGCTGTTTGCACAATGTGATTTTTCTAACCGAATCGACACAACGGCTGCGGTGAAGGAAATGAAAGCAAGACAGGTTAAGCGCGTACTTCCACAAGATATCGTCAACCAAGTAAATGACTGGGGACAGCAAATGCAGGCTAAACCTCAGGACACCTCCCTTCGGTCCCAATATGCGGTTCGATACCTCCAAGGAAATGCCCAAACGTTGCGCACACAAATCAGCGACCCAAAAGTAAAAGCGGTTTTAGAAGCACTTGACTATAGTCTTTCCATGAACCAAGAAGTACCTGCTAGTATTCAGAAAAATGCCGCTGGCGACAGCTTGTATTACATATACCCAGCGCAAAAAAATGAGATTGTACTGATTGGATTTAGTAAAGTACAAGTGATTCAAAAAATGGATCGCGCCTTGATCAAATAGATTTTTGACGCATTAGCTCAACCATATTCCGGTAAATTTCGCGCATTTCAGGTTTCTCCAGAAGGGATTGATGATCTAGGCTGATGCGCGTGTCCTGTAATTTGGCAGACTCTTGATTAGATTCCAACACTTGATTTGCGAAGAATGCTTGCACATAATTCTGCATAAGCCCTTGGATTAATTGTTTATCCAGCTCAATGGATTCCAAAAGCGATTGCGCCTGTAGCCATAATTGCTGAGTAAATACCCCTGCCATCAGCATGGCCAAATGAATGCGTTTCCGCTCTTCGCCATTAACCAAGTAAATCGAATCTGAAATGTCTTTAGCCAAATGCACCAAAAGCGCTTCGGTTTCCTCCACAAGGACCTCAATACATATGGGCGTATGACTTAAATTTATTTTACGTTCCGCCTGCAGGTGTTGTACCGGGAAAAATACCCCCACTTGATTCGTACTCTCGCGAAGCGGATCAAATTGAATCATGGATTCGGGCAACGAATTTGTCCCAGCCACCAAAATCAAAGTCGCATATTTGGGCAAAAGTAACTCGGGCAAAACAAGCCCATAGGCTGATTCGGGAATGCAAAGAAAGAAAACGGTAGAAGTCGATTCTGAAAAATCTAAATGTTCTTGTACCTGTGCATTGTACAGATACGATACGACGTCTTTGGCTTTTGAGGGGTTCCGACTGAACACTTCTTGCACACTATGCCCGGCATTTTCTAAGGCTTGCGATAGATGCCAAGCCACGTGACCAGCACCAATAAACGAGATTTTTAACATTAATAAATGGGTTCAGTCTTAGATCCTACAAAGGGGAGCCATTGTTGATTCAAAATTCCGGAAAAATTTCGCAAAAACATAACAAAAGATGGCTTGAATGGCTGGCGCAATAAACGCATTCCAGCTTCTTCCGGAGTCATGTGTCCTTTTTTGGAGTTACAATATTTGCATGCAGTAATCAAATTGTCCCACGAGGTGCGTCCCTGGCGTGATTTGGGAATCACATGATCCAATGTTAAGTGATCTCCAGAACCGCAATATTGACACTGATTTCCATCCCGTTTAAAGATGTTTTGTCGGCTTAACACCACCCCCTTGTACGGAAAATACACATAGCGATTCAGCCGAATAACGGAGGGATATGGAAAGGTTTGGTGAATGGAATGGAGCTTTTCCGAAGTGGATTCGGCAATTAATTCCGCTTTGTTGAGGTACACTAACAAAAAAGCCTTGGGCATCGAGCAAATGGTCAAGGCACTATAATCTTGATTAAG
>CANHKE010000080.1 GCA_947461155.1 Cytophagaceae bacterium
TCAGGGTTTATGGGCCCAAAATACGAAAGGTCTAACCGGCATTCCGGACACCAGTTTTGCCAATTATTCGGCGTGGAAATCCGCGCTGAAATCAGATCCTTCTTTACAACTCGCGGAATATACAGCCTCAGCAATCAAAGGCACGCGAACAATCGTTTACAAGCAAATCGGCCCACGGAAATTGGTATTGGACGTGTATGAGCCGACAGATAATCGCTCCCGCAAGACCATGTTGTTTTTCCATGGGGGTGGATGGCGGACGGGTCATCGATCCCAACACGTCGCGCTGGCGCAGGCATTGGCAAAAAAAGGATATCGGGTTTTTCTGGCTGAATACCGTTTGTCGACCGAGGCGCTCTATCCCGCTGCGATGCAGGATGCGCAGGCGGCGCTCACTTATTTACACCAAAATGCCCAAAAGCTTCATATTGATTCAAAGCAAATTTTTGTGGCAGGTTATTCAGCCGGTGGCCAAATGGCAGCATTACTGGGATCCGTTCAGGATGAAAATTTATTTGGCAAGTGTCAAAAAATAAAGGGCGTGATTGACCTAGATGGAATTTTGGCGTACATCCATCCGGAGTCGGGAGAAGGGGATGACCGCGTAAGGTTGTCGGCTGCCACCTCCTATTTTGGCTATTCGAAAACGGAGAATCCCGAACTTTGGAATCAAGCATCGGCCTTATATCATGTCTCGAAACAAGATCCACCGGTATTATTCATCAATTCAGGCAATGAGCGCATGCATGCGGGCCGGGATGATTTCAGGCGAAAAATGACTGATTTGGGTATCCTGACGGATGTGTATACCCATGAAAATTCGCCGCATACGTTTATCTTATTTAGCCGTTGGTTCGATAAAACGGTCCAATTAATGGATCAGTTCATGCAGCAAATTACCGTGGCACAAGATGGTTCGGGGGATGTGCGCACGATCCAAGAGGCTGTAAACAAAGGGTCAAACAATCAGACCATTTTTATCAAAAACGGCACCTATTCGGAGAAAGTGTACATCGATTCCTTGCGGCATGATTTACGATTCATTGGACAATCGCGTGCGGGTGTCGTTTTGAAGTTTACGCAGGCGCGGGATATTTGGCGATGTTCAAATCCGGATGATTATGGTGCTGGGGTGTTGAATATCAAAGGCCATGATTTGAGCTTTGAGAATTTGACTGTGATTAATGATTATGGTTTACTAACGAAGCAAGATATCACGATTCCGTGTCTCAATGAGGCAGGAAAAACGACGCAATCTACTGTTCAGAAATATGCATTACCGCGTGAGTCTGGAGAGAAAGATGGAACGAAAATCGTACGTGTGGATGGGCACCAATTTGCGGTGCGGACCATGCCGGGTGCGACGCGTTTACGCTTTGCCCATTGTACGTTTCGGTCGGGCGGTGGAGATACGATGAGTCCGTGGGATGTGAATGCCGGGATGTATTATTTCAATGATTGCGAGATCGAAGGGGGTGTGGATATGTACTGTCCACGCGGATATGCCTTCGCGGAAAATTGTACATTCATTTGCCATAACATGAGCGCGGCGATTTGGCATGATGGTTCAGGTGATGAAGGTGCGAAGTCGGTGCTCAAAAACTGCCGTTTTATCGGGGATCCGGGTTACAAATTAGGGCGCTATCACCGGGAGGCGCAGCTCTTTTTGGTGAATTGCCAGTTCGATCAAAATATGGCGGATGCGCCCATATACCAGTCGGGTGACCGAAAATTAGCTTGGGGTCATCGGGTGTATTACGTGAATAGTCATCGGACGGGTGGCGATTTTGCGTGGCATCAGACGAATACCCAAGTCAAGGCTGAGGATGTTAATTTTTGGTGGGTTTTTGGGGATAAGTGGCGGTAACGAGATATGAAGCAAACGCCATATTTTTTGATTAAGCTTCTTTAAGAATGTTAATGCTTTTATGAATCATATTGTAAACCGTTTGTCTAACCAGTGAATGTTCATTCATAATTTCTTCCACTGATTTTTCATTGATGAAACGTTCCGTAAATAAGAAACGTTGCCTTTTGGTCAAGCGGCTTAGTTTTTGATTGTAGATTTTATCTTGATGTGATTTGACTTCAGTGTCTATGATGGATGATAACACATTTGTTTCATCTTGAAATGCATCGCTTGTTAAGCAGAAATCTTCAGGTATTTCATCGAATTTTGACTCTTTTTGCTTCAGACGAATCATGTGGTTCTTGATGGATCTCTTGAGGTAAAAATCAAGTGTTTTGTCAACAGAAAGTCTTTCTCTAGCCTTCCAGATGGAGATGAAAATATCCTGATAGGCATCTTTTAAATCATCTTCATAATGTGGGAATAAAGATTTACCGTAATTGAATATTCGCTTCTGATAAAATAGATATAGTACCTGAAACGAACTTGTATCGCCAAGTTTAAATTGCTGAATGTAGAAAGATTCTTGCGTCGCGGTCATTGTATGGTGGTAGGTAATTATAAATCAACACACCAAAATTAGACGTAACGAGAAAGCAATATTTACCAAATCTTAGCAATTTATGATGATATATTATTGAAGTTGGATTACATTTGGAAAATATCGTTCAATATGAAACCAATATTTAAAAAGGTCGAGTCCAAATCAGAGGAAGCGTTTGTTGCCAAGATTGATCAGTTTTCTCAGTTTTATAACAAATGGCATTTCCATCCAGAGTTAGAATTGACGCATATTGTGAAGGGTCGAGGTACTCGATTTATTGGTGATCACATTGAGTATTTTGAGGATGGCGATTTGCTTTTAGTAGGTTCCAATTTACCTCATGTTTGGAAGAATCAGAATGAAGAATCGGAGTTAGCTGTGGCGCAGGTGGTTCAATTTCTGCCGACTTTCCTAGGGAATGAAGTATTGGGAAAGCTTGAGTTTAAGCAGGTACAAAACTTACTGACGCGGTCTGCATATGGATTGAAAATTGTGGGCGATACCAAAGGTCAAGTATTGAGGCAGCTTGATGTCCTTTTCGATGCTAAAAGCTCCTTGGAACGATTAATTACCTTGATAAGAATTTTGGATTTATTGGGAAAGTCTACGGATCTTATCCCGATGTCTAGCAGTTTGTTTATCGTGAAGGCTGATAAGCAACAGGTTGATCGCTTGAATTTGGTCATTGATTACACGATTACCAATTTCGCATCTAAGATTACGCTGGACGATGTTGCATCAATGTCTAACATGTCTGTATCTAATTTTTGCAAATATTTTAAAGCAAGAATGAAGAAAACATATGTACAATATTTAACAGAGGTACGCATTGGATTGTCTTGTAAATTATTAATTGAAAATAAGATGTCTGTTCATCAAATAGCCTTTGAATCAGGCTTCGTGAACATTTCGAATTTTAATCGGGCATTTAAATTAACCAAACAAGTGACTCCTCTATCCTACCGAAAATCATACCATTTAGATTAATCAATTTTAATATAATTCAGACAAATTGATTAATTATAGGATATTTATTTGTTTTATTGATAATATATCATTGATTATTAATAAAATTTCAATATCCTCTGTATTGAATGCCTCCTAATTTTGTGATGTACGTAAACCACTAAGGTTATACAAATTAATGTACGCATCACATTTAATATAATGTCATCTAAGAAGTCAACGATAAATCAATTACTAAGCATTCCAGTAATTGTTGCTGCATTGGGATATTTCGTAGACATTTATGATTTACTTTTATTCGGCATCGTAAGAATTCCAAGTTTAATTGACCTAGGGTTAAGTGAAACGGAGGTTTCTATAATTGGTGCAAGTATTCTCAATTGGCAAATGACAGGCCTTTTAATTGGAGGAATACTTTGGGGAATATTAGGAGATAAAAAAGGACGTTTATCCGTTCTTTTTGGTTCAATCTTGACTTACTCTTTAGCCAATATTGCTTGTGGATTTGTTCAAAATCCGGATATGTATAAGCTTATACGGTTTATTGCGGGAATTGGGCTAGCAGGTGAACTTGGTGCTGGTATAACTTTAGTTTCCGAAAGTTTACCTAAAAACCTACGTGCCATTGGCACTTCATTAGTAGCGGGCATTGGATTATTAGGCGCTGTTTTTGCCTATTTTACAGTGGAGATATTTGAATGGAGAACTGCATATTTCATTGGAGGAGGAATGGGAGTATCCTTATTACTATTAAGGATTGGTGTTTTTGAGTCAGGAGCCTTTGAAGCCATTAAAGATCAAAAGCTGGTGCAAAGGGGAAATTTTTTGTCTTTTTTTACTAATCTCAATAGACTTAATCGATATCTGAAGTGTATCGCAATTGGATTACCTACCTGGTTCGTAATAGGTATACTAACAACTTTTAGCAACGAATTCGGGAAAGCATTAGGTATTCTGGACGTTAAACCGGGTTTAGCAATTATGTGGTGTTACGTTGGTTTATCAATCGGCGATTTGATAAGTGGGCTACTTAGTCACGTGCTACATTCCCGTAAAAAAGCAGTAGGCATCATGATGGTTTTTGCCCTGATTTTTGCCATACTTTATCTCTTTATTGGTCTTAATTCAGCAAGTCAACTGTACGTTGGATGCTTGCTTATGGGAATAGGAATTGGTTACTGGGCAATGTTTGTTACAATTGGAGCCGAGCAGTTTGGGACTAATTTAAGAGCAACAGCAGCAACAACAATTCCTAATATGGTTCGCGGTACAGTTGTAATTATGACCATGTTATTTGGAAATCTAAAGCCAACTATTGGAGTATTATATGCTGGTGCAATTGTTGGACTAATCTGTTTCATACTTGGTGGTGTAGCCATCTACACTATCGAAGAAACCCATAATAGAGACTTGAATTTTATTGAGAATTAAATAGAAATAACCTTATAGAATAATATAACCCTTTAACAACATGAAAAAATACTTCGCTGCACTTCTATTGATGATATCAGTAAGTGCCAACTCACAGAATGTTGATGCCAAAATATTAACTGAAGAAAATAGCCCAAAAATGAAGTGGTGGAAGGATGCAAAATTTGGCATGTTTATTCACTGGGGTATATATGCTGTCCCTGCCGGCAAATGGGAAAATACGACTACTTATGGAGAATGGATTATGCATACTGCAAAAATACCAAGGTCCACTTACTCCGCTTTGGCCAAAGAATTTAATCCGACCAAATTTAATGCTGAGGAATGGGTGAAATTAGCTAAATCCGCTGGTCAAAAATATATTGTAATTACGAGCAAGCACCATGATGGATTCGCCATGTTTAGCACTAAAGCATCCCCTTACAATATTGTTGATGCAACGCCTTTTAAACGTGATATTCTTCAGGAATTAGCAGACGCTTGTAGAAAACATAACATGAAACTCGGGTTCTATTATTCTCAAGCACAAGATTGGTATCACCCAGGTGGAGCGGTCTCTGGAAACAAAGAGTGGGATAGTTCTCATGCAGGTGATATGGATAAATATATTGATGAAATCGCTTTACCACAAGTAAAAGAAATTTTATCAAATTATGGTGATGTTGCTGTTTTATGGTGGGATACACCAACAAATATGACGAAAAGTATGACTCAAAAACTGGCTGACGTTGCTAGACAATATCCGCAGTTAATTACTAATAATCGACTCGGTGCAGGTATGGGTGGTGACTTAGAAACACCTGAACAATTTATTCCTGCAACGGGATTTCCTGGCAGAAACTGGGAAGTATGTATGACCATGAATGGCCACTGGGGATTTAATGCTTGGGATGATCGCTGGAAATCAACCAAAGAGCTAACACAAAAGCTCGTTGATATTGTGAGTAAAGGTGGCAATTTCTTGCTTAATGTTGGACCAAATGCTGAGGGGATTATTCCAGTTGTTTGCCAACAAAATTTACTGGAAATAGGGGAATGGTTAGAATTGAATGGCGAATCTATTTATGGGACAAGTGCAAGTCCATTTCATTTTTTATCGTGGGGTAGGGCAACTAGAAAAGGTCAAGTTATTTATTTACATGTATTTGATTGGCCTAAAAATGGGCAGCTTGATGTGCCTATTGGCAATAAATTAAAGAGGGCATATTTGTTGGCGGATCCTAAGAAAAATTTAAAAATAATCGCGTCCAAAAATAGCAATCAATTACAATTGCCATCTTATGCGCCTGACAAAATTAGTTCTGTCATCGCGATTGAATTTGAAGGTGAACCTCAGGTATCACCATTACCAACGGTAGGTAAAACATTTATGGCAAGTTCTACCGATAGCTTAACGAAGATTAGCAGTTTAAATGATGGTAATCCAAATACAAATTGGCGAGCGAAAAAAGGATCGACTACAGCAAGTTTGGAAGTAGATTTAGGGGAAATACTTTCCATTAATGCATTTTCATTAGTTGAACCATGGCATCCGTGGTCGGGAGTTAAGCAGCCATACAATTTACA
>CANHKE010000081.1 GCA_947461155.1 Cytophagaceae bacterium
TTCTTACCACTCACCTCTTACTTCTTACTTCTTACTTCTTACTTCTTACTTCTTACTTCTTACTTCTTACTTCTTACTTCTTACTTCTTACTTCTTATTTAACTTCAAACCCCCCTTTACCCACAACAAATCCTTCTGAAATTAATTCAACTTCATATTTGCCTGGTTTGTAAGCAACACCCCCACGTGGGTAGGTAACGCTTACTTCTTGATTGTCATTTGTATACGTAATCACCTGCTTCGTTGTGTAAGGTGTCTCTTTTCCGTTCAAATTGATTTTACCTGAACCGATTGACTCATCCGACAAGGTTGCTCCTTCTGCATCCAATACGCGAACGAAAATGGTTTTGTTCTCCAACTTCGTGATAGGGTTTGTGGCTAATGTGAAAACAACCTTTAATTTGTCAATTTTCTTACCATTCAAACGAGAACGCTCCGTCTCTTTTCCTTTGGCATTAACAGCTAATACACGAATGTTTTGCGCTTTCAAAGCAGCAGCGATGCTAACTTTGCGGGCTAACTCCTTGTTCTTCGCAGCCACATCAGAAAGTGTATCCGAAAGCGATTTGTTTTGGTTTTTCAAACCAGAATTCTCTGTGTTTAAGCTGGTGTTTTGCGTCGTCAATACTTGGTTGTTCTCGGTCAAAATCCCATTTTGTTTCTTCAATTCAACGATTTCGCCGTCTTTTTGAGTCAACACCAAATTATATTCTTTGATTTTAGCTTCATACGATGCGATAGCTGCATGATTTGTGCTTTTTAACGAGGCTTTGTCTTGTTCTAATTGAACTTTTAAAGCTTCTAAATCCGCAACCTGACCACCTAAGGCCTTAATTTCGGCAATTTTGCTATCTAATTGTGTGGAGATTGAATCCAATTGCGTGCGCGTATTCGCTAACTCCGTTGCTTTTTCTTCGATTGTTGTAGCTTGTTCATTTGACAACTGATTTGAACGGAAGTATAATACTCCCAAAACGGCTGTCAAAACAGCTAAAACGATGAGGGCAATTTTAGACGAATTGTTATTTGATTCCATTGAATTATATATGATTTAAAAGGGTTTACTGTTTATTTGTCGGCAAAATTACAATAAATAATCTACATTTCATTTCTACGGCAGTTTTTGGTTACTTTGCAGAACTAATGAGCGCTTATGCCTACGTATGATTTTATTGTAATTGGGTCTGGAATTGCGGGTTTATCCTACACGGTAAAAGTCGCACAGCATTTTGAGGATTTACAAATCCCTGTCAAAATCGCCCTCATTACCAAAACAATTGCCGAAGAAACCAATACCAAATACGCCCAAGGTGGAATCGCCGCCGTTTGGGATAGTGATGATTCCTTTGCCAAACACATTCAAGATACACTCGTTGCCGGAGATTTTATTTCCGATCCTGAAGTCGTGGAAATGGTCGTGCGCGAAGCCCCAGAACGCCTCCGGGAACTGATTGCCTATGGGACCGACTTTGACCGCAAGGCTGATGGAACGTTTGATTTGGTGAAAGAAGGGGGGCATTCCGACAAGCGTATTTTACATTATAAGGATTCGACCGGAAACGAGATTGAGCGCGCGCTTTTGGCCAAAGTTAAGTCCTTTAAATCGGTCGATTTTTTTACGCATTACTTTGCGGTCGACTTAATTACCCAACATCATTTAGGGGAGAAGGTAACGAAAGACACACCAAACAAACAATGTTACGGGGTCTATGTCTTGAATAAAAAAACCCAACACGTAGAAACGTTTTTAGGTAAAACGACGCTCTTGGCAACTGGGGGAATTGGTCAGGTCTATCAATCAACGACCAACCCGACCATCGCCACGGGGGATGGAATCGCGATGGCCTATCGCGCCAAAGGTTTCGTGGAAGGCATGGAGTTTATTCAATTTCACCCGACGGCGTTGTACAACCCAGGCCATAAACCATCCTTTCTAATTTCAGAAGCCGTCCGCGGACATGGAGGAATTTTGAAAAATCAAGATGGTTCGACGTTCATGGAGCGTTACGATGACCGACTATCCTTAGCGCCTCGGGATGTTGTCGCACGTGCTATCGATTCCGAAATGAAAAAACACGGGACGGATCATGTGTATTTAGACACGCGCCACATTCCCAAAGAAGAAATCTTGCAGCATTTCCCGATGATTTATGCACATTGCTTAGATGAATTGGGGATAGATATGGCGACCGAAATGATTCCGGTGGTTCCGGCCCAACATTACCTTTGTGGAGGAATTATCGTGGACCATTACGGCCAATCCAATATTGAAAATCTTTACGCAGCCGGCGAATGTTCGCATACGGGTTTGCATGGGGCTAACCGACTCGCCTCCAATTCGCTCTTAGAAGCGATTGTGTATGCGCATAATGCCTTTGAAAAATCAGTTAGCCAATTCGGAACCCAAGTGATGCCGAGCGGTATTCCTGATTGGAATGATGAGGGGACTCGTCATCCGGAAGAACTTGTGTTAGTCACTGAAATGGCGCGCGAATTGGAATCGATTATGTCGAACTATGTGGGAATTGTGCGCACAGACCGCCGATTAAAGCGTGCCTACGATCGCTTGGAATTGATCTACCTAGAACACGAGGAGCTGTACAAACAGTCCCGAATTACGGTTCCGCTTTGCGAATTACGGAATATGATCAACGTGGCTTATCTGATCATTAAACATGCGCGGGCGCAGCGGTCAAACAAAGGACTTCACTACAACATTGATTTGAATTAAGGGGTAAGGGATTACCGTCCGCGAAGGAAGTGAACGATCACTTCAAGTCCCTTTTCGAAATGGTCATTATTGGGAATAACGATATCACAAGCACGTTTGTGTGGGCGGATATATTCTTCATACGTAGGTTTTACGTGGTATTTCCAGCGATACATCACATCTTGTAAATCATATCCGCGCTCCTCATTATCGCGTTTGATTCGTCGCTCTAATTTGATTTTATCTTTGGCGTCGATGAAAATTTTCAAATCAAGTAGCTTGGCTACATCGGGAAAATGAAAAACAAAAATGCCCTCTACGACTAAAATTTTACGGGGATAAAAGTGCAGCATGTCGGGCACCTTCGTTGAATTATTGAAGGTATATTCCGCACGCGACACGACTTCGCCAGCACGTAATTTTTCAATATCAGCGGCAAAAGCCTGGTCATCGATAGCGCCAGGTAGATCAAAATTCTCAATACCGTTTTGGTCTTTAGTTTGTTGCTCGATCGGGCGGTAGTAATTATCCTGCGACAATAAACAGATCTCATCTGCAGGAAATTGTTCCATCAAACGCTTTAAAAATAACGTTTTTCCCGAGGCGCTACCGCCTGTAATTCCGATAATGTATGGTTTGTCGATGCTGCTCATGAAGGTGCAAATTTGCGAAAAGCATCGCTAGGAATCAAGCCTCATCGGCTGAATTTTATGTAGTCGGCCTCTTCATCTTTCGATCCCTGATACTCCACATGTAAGTCGGATAAAGCAAATAAGGCAATAATTTCGGATCGTGTAAACAAGCGTTTGCCGCATCCTTCATGCACGCCCCCAGTCAAAATTTCTTCTACAATCACACAGCCATCCACCTTTAAAACACGGTCTATTTCAGCCAGAACTGCTGTTAAATCATCCAATTCATGTAATGAATTTAACAGCCAAATTTGATCAGCTGTCTCGTTGGCCAGTGGAATATCTGCGGCATCTGCATGTATAATTTGCACGGGAGTCACCGCTTTTTTGTCGTATTGATCTTCGAAATAGCTTATCGCCTCTTGCAAATCAGGCCAATTCAAAACGTCTTTATTCTGATCTAATAAGATTAACTCGCCGGCTTCGTTTTCGATGGTTTGCTTTATTTCCCACCAAGCGGCTCCGCAACCCAGGGATAAGATACAATCGGTGGTGGACCAGTTGCCAACTTCGAATAACGTTTTCTTCATGTAGCAAATTATCAAAATGGTTTATCTTTGGCAAAAAAAGAATCGAATGGCTATTTTTATTGCACCCACAGCGAGCGTCATGGGACGCGTGACCATCGGAAAAGATGTAT
Source organism: Cytophagaceae bacterium (assembly GCA_947461155.1). Taxonomy (GTDB): domain Bacteria; phylum Bacteroidota; class Bacteroidia; order Cytophagales; family Spirosomataceae; genus Aquirufa. The sequence goes on from CANHKE010000081.1 coordinate 4,043, forward strand.
CGATTTGGTACGGCGCCGTTATTCGTGGCGACGTGGAAGAAATTCACTTGGGCGACGGCTGTAACATTCAAGATAATGCGGTTTTGCATGCGGATGAAGGCGATAAAACGATCATTGGTGCGCGTGTGACCGTTGGGCATTCCGCGATTGTTCACGGGGCGGAAATCGGCGAAGGCTCTTTAGTGGGCATGCATGCTACGGTTTTAAATCGGGCCAAAGTGGGCAAATGCTGCCTCATCGGCGCCCATGCCTTAGTCACGGCTGGAATGGAAATCCCTGATTATTCTTTGGTACTTGGTTCTCCAGCGAAGGTCGTAAAAACCTTAAGCGAAGCGCAAATCGAATCCCTCAAACACGGGGCTGATCATTACATCAAGATGGGCGCCAAACATGCAGCCGGTGAATTTCCGTTAATCAAGTCATGATTGAACTAACCCTCATCCGACATGCCCATGCGGGACCCTATACAAGTCCTGATGAAGCCCGAAAACTTTCCGAACGAGGTAAGGAAGAAGCCTTGATTTTAGCAGAAAAGCTTAGCAGGCGCGCTATGCCCAAAGGAATTTGGCTTGTTTCAAATGCGGTTCGCACACGCGAAACGTTTGAGGTACTCTCGAATGAAAATGGGGTCTTTTCGGACTTTTGGTATCATGCCAGTGGTCCCGATTACTTACAGGAAATTATTTCCCAAACTTCCCGCGTCATTTACTTAGTTGCTCATAACCCATCGATTTCTTACCTCGCTTCCTATTTTTTAGGCGAAACACGAAACATGGAAACCGCAAATTGTGTTCATTTGCAGTGGCCCACGTTCAGTTCTTGGGATGAAGTCACAAAGGGTAGTGCTATTTTAACTTTTGAAGCGTAACGTTACATCATGAAAAACCAACAAATATTTCGCTGGGTCATTATTATTTTCACGCTCATCATGATCGGATTAGCCATCGATATGGCACGTAATACGACTGCGCCGTGGAACAAAAAGAAAGTCATCAGTCGCTAGTGGTCAGTCGTCAGTCAAGAGTCATTTGTCTGAAGTAATAAAAATTATCCTATGCATAACGTCCAGCGTCTAACGTCTAACGTCCAGCGTCTAACGTCCAGCGTCTGACGTCTAGCGTCTAAAGTCCAGCGTCTAAAGCACCGATTGAACATGCTTCAAGTGATGCACACAATGCCACGCATAGATCCCTAATACACGATCTAATCGATAGGAAATTCCACGCTCGGGATGAAAATAGGTGCGTGACCAATCCGACTCATCCATGGTTTCCATGAGGTAAACCCAGCGCAAATGGATGTATTTAATTCCCTCAATTGACCAGGCAATTGGCGCCTCGTTACCATCCGGCATCTCAGCCCAGGTATTTTCATCGTATGGTTTGATCGTTGGATTATCCTCGGTCAACGCCATTTTAAAACGAATGTAACTATTTATGTGGCTGTCGTATAAATGATGAATCACTTTGCGAGCTGACCAACCACCTTCGCGGTATGGTTTTTCCAACAAGGTTTCATCCACACTATCTAACAAAGTGGCCAAATCGCCAGGTAAATCGGCAATTGTTTGCATCCATTCCTCGCGCAAGGCCGGCGTGATGATTTCAGGTGCACTAAATTTCCCGATTGGGTATTGTAAAGGATTTAATTCCATCTTAGTTGGTGTAAAATGCAGTAATCTCAGCCCCAGCCTGACGCGTATGCGCAATCAGTGGATGAACCCCTGCATGAATGCTATCAAAAAATTCTTTGGCACTTTCTTTGGCTAGTTGGGCAACATGTACCTCGTAATCGACGGATCCTTCTTCCATTTCCACAGGCATGATTACCCGATAGGCAACATTACCTTGTGCAGATAATGCCGCGGCTTGTGAGCGCGCAGCCTCGTAACTCGCTTCCAAATCCTCCGTATCAATCGCAATCACAACAGGAATTTGCGTCGCTTTTTCGACTAATACCTGCTTAATTGAGCTATCTAAGCCTTCTAATAATTTTCGGAACGTATGGTAATTTTTACCCGTGCGTAAACGCTCGCGAATGGATTGACGAATGAAATAGGTAATCGAATCCGTGACCGTCAAGCCTATTTCGGCCATTTGCTTAAAAATTAATGAGGATGGAGACATGCCCGGAATTGTATTTGGATCATGTAAGACAACCACCCCATCTGCGCGTAAAAAGCCGTCGATACGCGTACAAACTCCAAATCCCAAGTCCTCAAAGGCCTGTTTTACAAGTTCTTGAATCGTTTGTAAATGGCTCAACGAAGCGTCCATCGGAATGCGCTTGCGCGTTAATTTGGATTTGTATTTGGCATTGAAATCAAACACCTCGACCGATTCGTCAATCACAATTTCCGTTGGCGGCAA
>CANHKE010000082.1 GCA_947461155.1 Cytophagaceae bacterium
ACGAGCGATCTACAAATCGCTATGGGGGTGGAAATATAAATAATTCTCCACGTGGCGGAAATAACGCATACAATACACAAAGTACAAACCAGCCACGCGAAACAAGCAGCCAAGGGTTCAATGCACCTGTTCAGTCTGCACCGACGCGACGCAACACGAATTTTGAGTATCGTTCCGCGCAGCCACAAACGAATTATGGGCAGCAGAGCCAGCAGAATTATTCGGCGCCATCGTCTAATTATAATTCAGGCGGTTCTTACTCAGGTGGTAGTAGTGGGGGAGGTTCATCACGCGGACCAAGATAAATTGCACATGAAAAAGCTATTGTTATTGAGCGTATGTGTGTCCTTTTGGACACAGGTACAAGCACAAATCTATTCATACCCAACGCTGGCCAAGCAGTTTAGCACAAGCTATGCGACTGGTTCTGCGCGCATGCAAGGGATGGGGGGTAATTTTGGTGTACTCGGTGCAGACCTAAGTTCCATTGCAGGCAATCCTGCTGGATTAGGTTTTTATTCACGTAGTGAAGTTGGCATGAACCTAGGCGTACTCGATGCGAAAAGTAGTTCTTCGTATCTAGATCAATCGGATAAAGCGTCCAATACATCGCTGCATATACCAAATTTTGGTGTGGTTATCACAGGGGACTACATGAATCGCTCGGATTGGCGGGGAACTTTTGGGTTAAGTTATTCCCAGCGTACGGTTTTCACCCAACCCATGAAAATTCAAGGAACGAATAATCGGAGTTCCTATTTAGATCACTTGATCGAAAAAGCGAATAGTCGGTATACCTACGCGGGCGGGAAAGACATCGATGGAAATATCATCGATGATGAATATGATTCCTACTACCAAGCCGCGTCGACGCCCGAGGGCGTTGCCTATCAAACCTTCTTGATCAATGTCAATTCAGTAACAGGTGGCGCACCATTTAATCGGTTCGAACCTAATTTGCCCACAAATCAAATTGGGGAAGCTTCAAATTCAGGGGTAATTTCCCAATGGAATTTTAGTTATGGGGCGAATTACAAAGAGCGATTATTTTTGGGGATAGGCCTGCATTTTTCAAAACTAAAATCAATCAATAATTATAGCTGGTCTGAGGAATTTGTAGGCGCCAATTACGTGGCTGGGTTTGAATCTGATGAAAAATTAGAAACCACGGGGTCGGGAATTTCAGCGACTTTAGGTATGATTTATAAGCTTAGTTCAAGTCTTCGCTTGTCACTTGCTGTGGAGTCGCCCATGTATTACGATCAAATGGCTGAACGCTTAACCGGTACCATGTTTCCACGGGTTTTCGGTGTGCCATCTGAGTTAAATGGTGCACCTATCGTGATCACGAAAGTTAATCCTGTGCGTTTATTGCCCAATGAATTCACCTATCAATTGACAACGCCTTTCAAATTTTCGGCAGGTGCAGCCTATTTTTTAGGCAAAAGAGCTTTGCTTAGTTTTGATGCAGAGTATTTGAATTACCCAGGTATTCATGTGGCTTCCACGGAATTAGGGGCCTATGCCAATGAGCAATTTCAGGATAAATACAATGGTCAGGTGAAGTCGAATTACCAGTCGGCACTTAACCTAAAAGCAGGAGCCGAAATTCGCCTTTCTGCCTCGTGGAGCGTGCGTGGGGGTGTGGCTAGTTACGGGAATGTATATTCTACTCGTTTTGATTCCATTGACCGAAGTCAATTTCAGGTTTCGGGTGGTTTAGGTTATCGGACAAATGACTATTATCTAGATTTGGGAGTTTGGCAACGAACCGGTAAGGATGCATATACGCCCTATACATTAAAAAATGCGGCCGATTATGGATCAGCCGCATTGCAAATTGCCAATACCCAATTCGTAATTGGGGGAGGTATTTATTTCTAAACGGGAATGTATTGTTCTAAAAGCCAGAGAATTTGACTGACGGTAATTTCTCCGTCCACTTGAATGTCGGCTTTTTGGTATTCGGGTAGGCGTTCAGCAAATGTCTTTTTAATCGACTCAATGACTACTTCTTCGCTTTGCGTTTTGTCCAATAGCGGACGATTGTTTCCTTGTGCCTTATAAAGTCTTTTCGCTAAATCGTTTACATCCACGTTCAAAAAGATACTCACACCGTTTGCCTTAATAAACTCCATGTTGTCATTAAAGCAGGGAACCCCACCGCCAGTCGCTATAACCATGGATTGATCCGGCTGGAAACCGTGTAACGTTTTCTTTTCTAATTCTCTAAAATGGGCTTCCCCGTAGTTTGAAAAAATCTCGGATACGGTTTTTTGTTCTCTTGTTTCAATCAACTTGTCCATATCGGTAAAGCTATATCCCAAATTCCGCGCTAATTCTTTTCCTAATGTACTTTTTCCCGATGAGGGCATGCCGACTAAATAAATGTTTTTCATTCTGGACTATTTTAAACTTTGATGAATTTCATCCGCGGAGGGAAGGCTGTAGGCCGACCATTTTCCTTTGACGGTTCCTTGGCTAATAAGCCATAGACCAGGACTTGAGCGAATGATGGTTTTTAACACTTTCGTATCTGCGGATAAAGCAGGGAAAGCTAATTGGTATTGATGTCTCAATGCATTTACCTCTTCGTCAGTCGATGCGCTGACCAGCCAAATCGGTATAGTTAATTCCTTTGCCAGCTTCGCGATAGCTGAATAAGCCTTTTCGTGTGTGTGGTGAACATTTGGTACGATGACCAAAAGATGGTTCCCTTTAAATAGCGTTTGCGTATAATTAGTCGTGTCGCCATCGACCCAAAGTTGGTAATCTGTAATCAAGGGCCGGGCTTCTTTTTCATTGATGGCTTGCATGGAAACATACTCCGCCTTGGGGTCAGTGGGCATCTCCGTTAATTCTGTTTCCTTGCCATTGATTTTATACACGTAGCTGAATTTCAATTCCGCTCGATTCTTCATGTTGGTCGGAATATTTTCCCCAATCGCATACGGTAAACTATCCCAAATGGGTAAATAAAAATAAGAATAGGTACCAAATCCAATGCTGAGTACCCCCGTAATTAAAACCAAACGGCCCGTGTTCGCACGTATGTTGGGTTTATCTGTTAAGAGCAAAACACCAGTCAAAATCAGCAAAAAGATATCTTTTCCAAAAGAAGTCCAGGGGGTTAATTTGATGGCTTCGCCAAAACATCCGCAGTCAGTAACTTTATTGAAATACGCAGAATAAAACGTCAAAAAGCTAAAAAATAGAATGATGCCAATAAAGCTGTATAGGATTTTTCGCGTCTGGAAGTTTAGCCAGAGTGCGATGGCTAACACCACCTCAGCACTACTTAATAAAATGGAAAGGATAAGGGCTTGCGGAATAAGTAGCTTCCAAAAGCCGGCCATCCAAGGAAAGTCAACGCTGAATACGTCAAAATATTCTTCCAGCTTCAGCTGTGTCCCGATGGGGTCATTTAATTTGATTAGTCCCGAGAAAAGAAATAGTCCTGCCAATAGGAATGTGGCAATTTGACGTGTTAGTTTCATGTGACCTATTGTTGCTGGGCCATTTGCATTTGACCTTGTTTCAGTTGAATTAGGCAGAATACCGCATAATTCAACATATCTTGATAGTTGGCTTCCACCCCTTCCGAAACGAGTGTTACACCGAGATTATTTTCGATTTGCTTGGTTCTGAATATTTTCATTAAGATCAAATCCGTCATGCTGCTGATGCGCATGTCACGCCAAGCCTCGCCGTAATCGTGGTTTTTGTTGCGCAGTAATTCTAAGGTTATTTCGACTTGTTGGTCATAATGCTGTCCAATCTCCTCCGGGCTAAATTCCATTTGATCGGAATTCTCTAGGGATTTTTGGATTAGGGCAATGATGCAATAATTGATAATCCCGATGAATTCACCTTCGATTCCGTCTTCGATTTTCTGTAGCCCTTTATCTTGGATACTGCGAATGCGTTGGGCTTTGATGAAAATCTGGTCTGTTAGACTTGGCAAGCGTAAAATTCGCCATGAAGTACCGTAATCTTTGTTCTTTTTATCGAACAAGGCTTTGCAGTATGCAATTACTTGGCGATATTCGATTTCGGTTTGGGAAGGCGATGAGTCCCTATTCATACGGTCTTGATTTTTACGATGCTCGTTTTCTTTTAGCCTACAAAAATATTTAAATTATCCTAAATTTCAGCTGATTTGAAATCTCTTTTTCCATCTTTTCAAACAATTCGAATGCATGGTCGGATTTTGTCGTTGGAGCACCCGGTGATCATGGGAATTTTGAACATAACACCGGATTCATTTTATGCCGGGAGCCGGGTGGCAGATTTGGAAATTTGTCGGGAGCGTGCAGCTGGCATGATTGCTTTAGGAGCTACTTTTCTGGATGTTGGCGGCCATTCTACGCGACCAGGAGCTGCTGCCGTTTCAGAGCAAGAAGAGATTGATCGTGTCGTTCCTGTCGTTGCGATGTTGCGTGAGTCCTTTCCTGATGTATTTATTTCCATTGATACCTATCGATTAGCCGTGGCCAAAGCTGCGTTTGCCGTGGGTGCTAATTTATTTAATGACATTGGCGCAGGTCAGATGGATGCAGGTATTTTTGAATGGGTAGCGCAGGAGCAAATACCGTATGTGCTGACGCATAGTGTGGGTAGGTTTTCAGCGGTGCATGAGGTGCCTGATTACCAACAAGTGGTTACGGATGTTTGGTCTAATTTAGCGCTGAAATTACAGCAATTACGCCAAATGGGTGCGGTGGATGTGTTGGTTGATCCCGGATTTGGTTTCTCGAAATCACTCGAGCACAACTATGAGTTGTTAGCTCATCTTGAAAATTTCACCCATTTAGGGGCGCCGGTTTTAGTGGGATTATCGCGTAAGACGATGATATATAAGGAGTTGGGTATTGCGGCTGCTGAGTCTTTGAATGGGACAACGGTCTTGCATACAATTGCTTTGCAAAAGGGTGCTCGTGTTTTGCGCGTGCATGATGTGGGGGAGGCGGCTGAGGTGATTCATTTGGTTACTAAAATAAATGCATATGGCATATCCAATTTGGTTTAATGGTTCATGGAAAAATGCGGAAGATGTTCAGGTGTCTGTGAAGGATATCGGTTTTTTGCGTGGTTATGGGATTTTTGATTTTTTCCGCATCATGGATGGGAAGCCGGTTTTTTTGTCGGATCACTTGGATCGTTTTTTGCGATCAGCGGATTTGATGGGTTTGACATTGGCCTATTCCAAAACGGAATTGGCGGACTGCATACATGAATTGGCGGCGATGGCTACGGATAGTTGCCTGGGAGTTAAAATGGTTTTGACGGGAGGGGAAAGTGTGAATGGATTTGAACCGGCGCCTACATCCAATTTGTGGATTTTACCAGGTACTTTTCAATTTGCGGACCCGGAACGAGGTATGCGTTTAATGAGTCAGGTTTACGTGCGCGAAATGGCGGAAATAAAGTCTTTGAATTATGCGTATGCGATACGTAATTGGGCGCAAGTAAAGGCCTCAGGTGCGGATGATTTGATTTATCATACAGCAGAACATGGCGTATCTGAATCGTCACGAAGTAATTTATTTTATGTCAAAGATGGTGTGATTCATACGCCTGAAGTCCATATTTTGGAGGGGATTACGCGGAAACACGTGATTGCATTGGCCTCCGCTCATTACACGGTCACATGTGGGAAATGCACATTAAATGATTTTTTACAAGCCGATGAGGTTTTTACAACGGGAAGCACCAAGCGCGTAGTGCCTATTTTGGCGATTGATGGAAAGTTGATCGGAGATGGCACCCGAGGTCCAGTTGCGAAGCAGTTGTATGAGATGCTTGTGAAAGCAGAAGTCAGTCGCTAGTCGTCAGTCGCTAGTCGTCAGTCGCTAGTCGTCAGTCGCTAGTCGCTAGTCGTCAGTCGCTAGTCGTCAGTCGTCAGTCGTAAGTCCTCAGTCCTCAGTCGCTAGTCGTCAGTCGCTAGTCGTCAGTCGCTAGTCGTCAGTCATAAATTTTCTCTCTACTCTCTACTCTCTACTCTCTACTCTATTTCGGCCTAAACGCCTTCATGTTTTCCTCATTGCACTCCAGGTATGGACCACCGATCAAATCGATGCAATAGGGTATCGCCGGAAATACGGCTTCCAAACATTGCCTGATTGCTTTGGGTTTACCCGGTAAATTCAGAATCAAGGTCTGATTGAATATTCCAGCGGTTTGTCGGCTTAGAATCGCCGTAGGTACATATTGCAAACTTACAGATCGCATTAACTCCCCAAAACCCGGGAGCATTTTTTGGCAAACAGCCTCCGTCGCTTCGGGTGTCACATCGCGCAAAGCGGGCCCCGTTCCGCCTGTGGTGATCAACAAGCAAACTTCTTGGCTCATCGAACGCATCTGATCCATCAATTGATCTTGTTCGTCCGGAATGACCGCATA
>CANHKE010000083.1 GCA_947461155.1 Cytophagaceae bacterium
ATGTACGCGTTACTTGTTTTATTTAAAATAGAGGTTTTTAAAGCTGCCCAATGATTCGGGTGAATGGCATTAAATGCCGCACCTCCAAAAACAACCATGTCGTACCCATCATAAAAACCTGCTGGTACATTAGCATCTTCAATAATATTGGACTCCACGATTGTTCCTCCAATGCCTAAATTATTTTTAAACTCTAAAAAGAAATTCGAACGCATAGAGCTGTTAACATTTTCAGCAGAACCAGCAAACAACACTTTTTTAGGCGTTGGGTCGCATTCTTGGGTATCCAATGCTCCATCATTGTCATCATCTATATCAACGATATCTAATACCCCATCAGCGTCGGTATCTAAGCCGACGCAGGTATTAAAGTTTGCTGATAAGGCATAATTAGAATAAGTGGAAGCATAGGTAGTTATGCCGCTTTCCACTGGGCTTTCCAGATTATCCGCTAATCCATTTGCGCCAAAGTTGGCAGAAACCAAGGCACCCGCGATAGAGCTAGTTGTTGTGACAACGCCCGTATTATTTCCATTTTTAACAGACCCTGCTAATAAAGGAGCAGTAACGCCTGCCTCTTTGGCATCTGGACAGCCATCCCCATCTGAATCTAGGTCTAAATGATTGGGGATGCCATCATTATCTGTGTCACAGACTTCATATAAAGCATCTGAAGAAACCGAGATGCTTGCATTTTGCATAGGAGCGACTACGCCCGTATTTTGAAATTGCAAATCACCACTTGTGGCGGTAGCGGTGAACGTAATGTAACGCGTTTCCCATCCACAGCCCAACGTAGGAGTATATTGATCTATGACATTCCCGCCTAACTTAACTGTTACTTGGCCTAAAGCTGCTGTCGAGGCAAATTTGGCATAGTACACTTTCAGGATATACGTCTTACCTATTGTTAAGCCGGAAAGGTTTGTTTTGAATGCCTCTTGCGTGTTTGAATAAAAGTTAACCCATGATGTATGGCCATTCGGTGCTGCAGGTGCAACTCCTGTACAACCGCCAATCCATGAACCATAAATGGAATAAGCCGTTGTAGCTATGTCCGGCGATGAGTTAGCAATCGTCCAACCAGCAGGAACAGATTGTTCGGTAATTCCTGCTGTTGTATTTGTTGCAGGCAATAGAATACTTGATTTACAATATTCATCCGTGTCTGGAATCCCATCATTATCATCATCTAAATCGTTTGTATCAAGAACTCCATCTCCATCTGTATCAATACATAAGCCTACTGATATTGCGCCAGATACATTACTAGGAATATTATCCGAAGCGTTACTAGCGACACAATAATAATATTTCGTTCCGTTAACAGTTGTAGGTGGACTATAGGAGGTTGCCGTGGCCCCTTGAATTAGGGTTCCTCCTGTGTTAGCATTTGCCGTATTGCTATACCATTGATAGCTCGTTGCATTCGCAACAGTTACCGTTAATGGCGTACTTGTGGCATTCGTACAATAATTGGCAGCTGTTGCACTAGGCTGACTCGAGAATGTAGGTGCCGGCTCTAATTCAAATACTAAATCGGAATTCGTCACATATTCTCCTGGTGCCGTGTTCGCTCCACCATCATACATCCAACCAATTCCATTATCAGCTAAAGCATTATAATCTAGTGTATTAGGAAAATTCATGGCTGTTCGGATATAACTCGAACTCATGGTCAAATAATTCCCTGAATAATAGCCAGACCATGGCAAGCCACTTTTATAACGAAAGGCTTCAAAACTTGGGTCTTTCTTTACCCCCATGGAATAATACGGAGCTACACCTTGTATGTACGCAGGACCATTATCACCCCCTTGCAAAAATGTGTCGATTCCGTGCCATAATTTGACCCGCTCCGTATTTCCTTGTGGAACAACTAAGCGGTAATTGATATTGACATATGGATTTGGATATACGTAGGTATAAGTCACGTATAGAAAATAATCCAAGCCTCCAGTAGTGGCTTTCAATACCAATTCGTCATTTCCGCTGCCGTTCGCACTACCACCGCTGTGTGAAACTGGGGTAAATTCAACCGGGGTTCCTGACCAGTTAGAAACTGGACCAAAATAATTTGTGCCCACAGTCAAGAAAATACCATTGTAATTTCGGGATGTCGATGGCCCGGATGGAAAATAAACGGGATCAAATACTTGGCTAATGCTGGATTTAACCACTTGGATTTGGCCTGTATTTCCAATGTGTATTTTTAAATCATGTGTGTTATTGGTTCCGCCACCGCCCGCATTAATAATGGATCCGTTGTATAAATTCAAATAGCTCGGGTTGCTATATGCAGGACAGGTAGAACTTGAGCTGGTGACTTTTAACCGATATCCATAACCCGCATAGCTAGCAGTAGGCTTGGTAATTGTCAATGTGTTCGTTGTCACCCCGGTTAAAATCGTGTTCGCGGCAGCGTTGGCCCATGTAATTCCTCCATCGGTACTTTGTTCCCATTGATAGGTCAGCGTACCTGTACCAGAGGCGGTAGCAGAAAGGGTAAAAGGAGTGTCATTGGTGTAAAAAGTTTTATTCTCTACAGGTTGAGTCAGCATCGTCACCACCCCAGCTGGAGGTGTAAATGTAAACATTTGTCCGGCCACAGGCTTCGTTGTCGTCGCCGTAGCTGTCGTTCCAAAAGTCGCCGAGGAGGTTAAATTCGAAAGATATCCGTAGGTCGCTGTATTGATTGTACTCGATCCGGCTAAACCTGCATTAGCTGCACCGTTCGGAGTACCCGCACCTGGATTGTAAATAAATTCAATCTTTCCAGATGTTTCGTACAACTTGGCCTGCATGCTGATTGTCGCTGTTGTATTATTAAATAGCCATTTCCAATTCAACCATTCTACAGTTAACACGCGATTGGGAGCAGAACCTGTAAGTACATAAGACGCTGATCCTCCCACGCCACTTAAATCTCCGATTAATGGAGCAATAACGGGTTTATTAACGGTAGTTAGCGTAGTACTCGCACCTGTTACAGATTCAAAAGAAACATAACCATTTGAACTAACGAAAAATTTGGAATAGGTTCTATTCAGATATTTGAATGTAAAACCGATCTCTGTCGCAGGTGTAATGGCCTCATCCACGCTAATCGTGGACAGCGCGGTTCCGCCACTTATCGCTGTAAATGTGCCACTCGATGCAGCCATTGAATAATCAGCGACGGAACACTGAGCATTCAACTTTGTACTAAAATTTAATAATAGAACACTAGCTAGCAAGACTTGCGCAAGCGCAAAACGAAACGTTGTTTGGGAAACGTTCTTCATACGGGGCATACATTTTTAAAACTAAGTTGTGCGCGTAGAACCCGGTAAATGGAAATTACGGCAAACAAAGAAATAAAAATGAGCACTGCGGATTTGTCAAGAAAAAAGCACCTAACAGAAGTTGGACGAATGAATTAACCTATTCGGGAGCTAAAATATTCCTTGGGCGTGCAACCTTTGGCCTTTCGAAAAGCTGTGTAGAAACTTTGGCGCGAGCCGAAACCAGAAGCCTCTGCAATAGCTTCAATAGACGATTTAGCTAAAAAATTAGGGTCAGCCATTTGCGCTTCGATGTATGCGATTCGATAATTATTCAAGAAATCCCGGAACGAGATATTGTGTTTTAACTTAATGGCCTGGCCAATCATCCGATGCGGATGACCTGTTAAAGATCCCAACAATTCAGCTGATAGTTGCGAATTTAAAAAAACCTCTGTCGTCTTAAAATATTCTTCCACTTTGTCGGCCAAAGCAAACAGTCGCTCATCTTCCTTCTCCGCCCGAACCAATTCCTGTTCCGTTTTAGGTTCCGGTTCGCGGCCTTTTAATTGCTCTGCTAGAATATGAACATCCAATAATTTGGGATTAACAGACAAGTAAAACAAGTGAAAAACGAATTCTGCGATCAACAAATAATCAACAGGTATAAATGATGCCTTGGCATTATCTGTATAGATAAATGTGTACCAGATGTAATAAATCGTACAGATTCGAAAGACAAAAACACCAATAATCCAATAATGAAAAATTCCTTTTTTGAATAAAATTTGATTTTGCTTGGCACAACGAAAACGTGCGTAATAATACACCATCGCCATATAGAAAATCAGATACATCGCAAACTTCGCATATACATGATATAAAGGGTCGAACCACATGAACTGCTCGCTAAATGCGAAATAATCCCCTTGTTTATGCATCCATCGGATCTCTGCAATTTTCGTAGCCTTCGAACTAAGATAAAAAGGCGTATTCTCAATAAGTTGAATCAATAAGGGAATAAAGAATAAAAGATGCTTCGGATTAAACTTTACTTTCGGATTAAATAAATACCACATGAATAAAAAATTCAAGGGGGGCAGCGCATAAAAAAGGGGCGCAAGCGTGCGAAAAAAATACGGCGTTTCAATGATGTTTTCGGGCATCAAGAAATAGGCTGCAACGACTAAATACGCAAGTAATAAAAATTGAACAGCTAAGACCTTCGCAACGACCAGGTTTCCTTTTCGAAACAAAAAGTTCAGGCCAAACAGTAAGCAAAGTGAGCTCACTAAGGAAAATGCGTACAATGGACCAACATTCGACATTCTAGAATACACAATTGATTGAACAACAAATAACAAAAGTTGGACAAGTCATTTTGTAACAAAAAAGGTCACCGACAAAATTTGGACAATTGTTTGTGCTAATCCTTTGAAGCAAAATACGTGGCAGGAGTGGTGTCATATAGCCTATTGACAGCGTTGTTTAATCCTTGCCGAGAACCGAATCCCGACTGTTCAGCTAGCATATCTTGTGAATAGTTTTTCCACGCCGCATCGGCCTTTCGCTTCTCGATGATGTAATTAATCCGCCAGGAATTGACAAAATCTGGGAAGCTTAATTGATACATATACGAGGTAGTCCGAGACAAAGACCTAGTTGAAACTTGAATTTTCTGCGCCACATTCTCCAAGGTCAATCCCGCATCCAAAAACACTTTTTCGCTGGCAAACAATTCCTCTAGTCGGGTAGCATATGCCTCATACTTTTTTAATTTGCCAGCATCTTCGCCGGCTTCAGAATGACGTTCATTTTCTTGAAGTCTTAATACAAGCGACTTGAATGAGACGCCGTCCAACAAGCCTGGCCGATAGAGCACAAAGCCGAGATTGACGAAAGCAGCTAAATGCATCAACAAATCTGCATACGAAAAGCGAAGGTTGTTAAAGCCAATCCATCCAATCACATAGGCAACGTTAAACACTAAGGTTAATAAACTTATCAGCGTATAGGAAAAAACCCAATTCAAAATGAAACGATTGTTCTCCACGCGCAATCTGTTTTTACGAATGAAACGATACACCAGCACGAAGGCGGAAGTCGCAGACGTCAAACCAAAGACCAACTTCAAAAGCGTCATGATTAATGGTGAAAAATACGTCACCTTGCTTGGAAAATAAATCAATGATTTATACTTCATAACCAGTTGAGCCTCCTGAATTTTATTCTCAATGGGCCCGAAAAAAAAGGGCATTAATTCTGCAGTATGCAATACAAAAGGAATGAATAATGCGGCTTGCCACCACGTAAACGTCCGATTTGGATAGAGCATGAAATACACAAAAAGAAATCCAACAGGGACGATTAAAAAGTGAATAGGAGATTGTGTATATATAAATTGAGGGTATTGAAACATACGACCGTCTGTTACAAAATAAGCCGTAATGACCCGAAAGCAAAAAATGATGAAGTAGAGACCTAAGAATTTAGATGCCAATAATCCTTTTTTGAGAATTAGGTGTATGCCAAAAACCCCTAAAAGAGTAGAGATTACGAAATAATAGAAAAACTCAACAAGTGATAGCACAAGCTGATTCGTTTAGTAAATGGTGTATGTTTTGTTCAATTAAATTCAAAGGTAGAATTATACCGGAATAAACAAAAAACCCAACCGAAAAAATCGATTGGGTTTCAAATACTCCTTGTTCTAAAATACATTTTATGTTGCCACGACTCGGGTAAATTCTCCCAAGTCAAAAAATATCTCCTCGGACGTTTTAAAGCGTTCCCACCGCTGGTCGAATAATTGATACTCTTCCTCCCCCATCACGTGCGTCAGGCTAATCTTCCTGCCATCGATCAATACTAACGTAATCGATATTCGACCGGACATTCGGTCGCGATTCATTTCATCCGACTGAATCTGATTACCCATTATAAATGTCACGCGGGAATGTTCGCGTATTCGATAACATTTCATGCGAAACAAATATCTTACACACAAAGAAATAAATTGCTTGTGAATAGATGTGTAAACTATTTAGCGGGTGACAGAAATTTGACAAAGGGGAATTAGTCACTAGTCGCCAGTCGCTAGTCATCAGTCGCTAGTC
>CANHKE010000084.1 GCA_947461155.1 Cytophagaceae bacterium
GGATTTAAAGCATTAAATTCAGGATAAACGCAAGAATCTGGCAATTTACAACCCACCACAAATACATCCCCCACTAATCCCCATTGCTCTGCTTGGCTAGTACCATCCTCATCCGCTCCAAATAAATACATCGCCTTACCTAAATCGTGAATCAAACCCACCAATTGCATCCAGTCCGGACGACCCTCAGCACGAAGTCCCTCCGCAGATTGCAACAAGTGAATAATGTTAGGGAGATTTAAATCCGGATCAGAAACGTCAACTAACACATTTAAACGTTCCATCATTTCCCAGATGTCCATCGGACGCTCGAACGTCAAATACTTCTTTTTCATCCGAAGAACATATTCGTACGTCTGACGCGAACGCATCTTACGGTAATGTTCCTTAACCGCAGCGGTGATATCCCCCTGCTCATAATTACGAAATTCAGATTTTTCTTTGCTAATCGTTTCCATCGCGATGTAAATTTAGATCGATGAAATTACAGAATGATTTTTAATGCTGCAAGAGCGATAAGATAATCGAACTCAACAACATCAATATCCCCAAAACAAAAAAGACTGTCGGGTTTAACACAGGTAAATTCGACTCACTCAAGGAAGCCTCATAGGGATTGTCCATTAAATAGCGTACCGGAATTTGTTGGCCTATCTCGCAATTCTTCGCCAAACCTTTTTCCGCCTCCCGACGAAACTCAGCTCCATTCACATAATACGAAACAATTGGAAAATAAATAGGGAAGCGACCCGAATGATCATCCCGCGCATAACGTCTTGAAATTTCGACAATTTTACCATAAGTCGTTTTTGAATGCGCGACCCATTCCTTCCGTTTATTGTACAAATAAATACCCACCCCGATCAACGCAAAAGCGATGAATGAGAACAGCACTAAAAATAGCGTCATCGATCCTTGAAAAGAACCGGTAGGCCGACCAGAAATCAATAAAATGCCAACTAAATTCATTCGATATTGCTGTAGGAAATAAGCTTTTCCTGAAATTTTCATCAAAAGACGAATAAAAAAACCTGAAAATCAAATACTTAGCCTCTACCTTAAAATAACCTCGAAGTGCATAATTTAGGCCCATTTTTGCGTTTTTTGTAGAAATCGGAAAAACAGGATTTAAATTTGACCCATTCGTAGAAAAAATAAGAGAATTTTCAGAAAATGGGTTTTCGAAATCGGGTCAAAAGTCTAAAAAATATATTTTTCTAAAATTTGATATTTCTTTCAAATTCGTATTTTTGACCTGCAAGAAACCAAAAACTATGAAGCAATCGACTAAAATTCAACTCATGACTATGATGTTCCTGATGTTCTTCGGATGGGGAGCCTGGTACGGTCAAATGAGCAAGTATTTACTAAGCACCTTACATGCGACTGGCGATCAAGTAGGTAATGCGTACCTCACCTTTGCCATCGCGTCTTTAGTAGCCCCATTCTTCGTTGGGTTAATCGCCGATCGTTTCTTCGCCGCCCAAAAGGTGATGGGGGTTTTGAATATTATCGGAGGCGGATTGCTTTATTTATTAAGTCAGACAACGGATCCTGAAGTTTTCTTTTGGTACATACTAGCCTATACGATGTGTTTCGCCCCGAATTTAGCGCTATCGAATTCCATCGCAATGAAGCAAATGCAAAATCCGGAAAAAGAATTTGCAAACATTCGGGTAACGGGGACCGTTGCGTGGATTGTCGTAACGAACATTATCGGATTTTACGCACTCGGAGACAATGTGGCCATATTTCATATTGCGATGTATAGTTCGTTTGCACTCGGGATATATGCCTTTTTCTTGCCAGACACCCCTCCAAAAGCGGACAAAAATGCATCCATCGCTCAGATAGTTGGCCTAGACGCTTTGAAACTTTTCAAAGACCGATCGTTCCTTATTTTCTTTATTTCATCCATCTTAATTTGTATCCCTCTTTCGTTCTACTACGCCATGGCCAATCCCTCATTAACGGATTCGCATATGAGCAATGTGGAAAACAAAATGTCCCTTGGTCAAGCTTCCGAAGTTATTTTCATGCTACTTATCCCGTTTGCATTTACGCGATTAGGAGTCAAAAAAATGCTGATCGTTGGGCTAATTGCCTGGATTATCCGATTCATTTGTTTCGGCTATGGCGATGGAATTTCCAGCGAATGGATCTTGTACATTGGAATCATACTCCATGGTGTTTGTTACGATTTCTTCTTTGTGACCGGACAAATATATACCGACCAAAAAGCAGGTCCGCATATCAAAAACTCAGCTCAGGGGCTCATTACCTTAGCCACCTACGGCGTGGGCATGGGAATCGGATCGAAACTTTCCGGAATTGTGTTGGATATGTATACGTCAAACGGCATACACGATTGGCAGTCGGTGTGGATGGTACCCGCCGCCATTGCAGCTTTAGTACTTATCCTATTCATGCTATTCTTCCACGAACGGAAGCAAGCCGCTTAAGTATTTTTAATTTTTCGGAGCATAAAAGGTAAAAGGGACGGAAAGAGGCGTTGGACCAATAGCCCAAATTTCTCCAAAGCACCCCCAACAAAAAAGTAGTTTTTACCTTGAGAAACGGCATGAACTATTTTTTGGGCGGCAATATTCGGATCAAGGCCCTTGGCTTGATTCGGATCCATTTTGCCGTATTTTTCGCCAAGTTCGTTCATGGCATGCAACGAAATTTCAGTACGAATGTAGCCTGGCAGAATGGTCGTCACTTGTACCCCATGCGCATGCAATTCTGCTCGCACAGAATCAAAGAAGCCAATTAAGGCATGTTTTGTCGCCCCATAAGCGGCCCGTCGGGGCGTTGAAATTCGGCCTGCAACTGAAGCAATTGGTACAAAAACGCCCACTTGCTGCTTTTGGAAAACCGGAATGACTTGTTGGACTAAATGCACAATCGAAAAGAAATTCACTTCAAATAAACTCCGATACACCTCGAACTTCGTATCGAGTACAAATGAACGCTGACTAACGCCCGCGTTTAGCACCAGGACGTCGATTCGACCAAATACTTGCAATACCTGAGCGACTTGTTGGCCATGCACCGCCAAATCCACCATATCAAAAGGCAAAACCAAAACACTTCCTCCATACGCCTCACAGGTTTGCGCCACCCGTTGTAATTCGGTTTCTCTGCGAGCTGATAAGACTAAATTGGCTCCTTTTGATGCAAATTCATAGGCTAAGGCCTCCCCGATTCCGGAAGATGCCCCTGTGATCCAGACAATTTTGTTTTTGAATTCCATGAATTAAAGGTAAGTAAAATACTTATGAACGACATACATATTAACCCCAGGTTTTAACCTGGGGGCCCACTAGGCTGAAGCCTAGGGCTATAAACGCTCTAACTCCCGAAAGAACTCGGCCATCGGGTTGACTTCTAATAGCTGAAGTTTCTGCCACAAGCGAATTGCCTTGGTCATCAACCCACTTTCGATTAAAAATCCATCGTGACCATACAGCGAATCGATCACTTGAAAGGAGGCTCCAGGAATATGTTTGGCTAAATATTCTTGCTCGACGATCGGAAAGAGTGCATCGGACTTAATACCGATGACCAATGTATTCGATTTGATTAATTTCAAGGCAGGAATAATCCCCCCGCGGTTGCGGCCCACATCTTGAGAATCCATCATTTTGGATAAGACATAATAAGAATAGGCGTTAAATCGCTGTGCTAATTTTTCCCCTTGATACCGCTGATAAGACACAGCTCGTAAGGTTTTTTCCAAAGAATGATCTTGACGCGATTGCGTAATTTGATAGGTTTCGTAGTTGCGATACGAAATCAATGCAGTGGCGCGGGCCGCTTTCATCCCCTCAATTCCCGCTTGCGGATGCGATTCCTTCCAGGTATGATCCACTTCAATGGCCATCCGTTGGGATTCATTAAACGCAACTCCCCACGGAGAATGAACCGCATTCGTCGCGACTAATATCAAATTCTGGATTAAATCTGGATTAATTATTCCCCACTCAACGGCCTGTTGGCCACCCATCGAACCTCCAATGCATGTTTTAATGCTATGAATTCCCAAGTCTTGGCGCAATAATTCAAACGCATGAACGACATCACGAATACTGATATCAGGAAAATCATGAAAATATGGCTTGCTCGTCAGCGGGTTCGTTGATAATGGTCCTGTGGATCCATAGTGTGACCCTAAAATATTGGCACAAACGATGAAATTATTCTCGGGGTTAAATAATTTACCTGGCCCGACAAGCCCTTGCCACCATTCGGCAACATCCTGACTTCCCGTAAATGCATGACAAATCCAAATCACGTTATCGCCGGCGGAATTCATTTGACCCCATGTTTGGTATGCCAAATCAATTTGCGGAAGCGACGCTCCACTTTCTAAGGGAAAGGTATGGGGATAGTGATAGTGTCTAAATTCTGCTTGCATCATCAAAGCTTTATATTTCCCTAAACAGGCAAACGCCTGGGGTAGGAATTAGCACCGGGGTCAAAATTTTGACGGGTTGCCAGAAGATCAATGAGCCTAGTCTCTCCCTTCTTCTTTATAATTCAATGCTTCACAGCGACTGAATGAGGGCACAAAGTAAATCATGAAATCAGGAATTTCCAAAATTCTAGTGATATTTGCCCACATGAAAGAGTTGATTTTATTTTACATCGCCTTCGCAGGGCTATTATATTTGGTCCACTTAAGTCCTTGGGCACACCTTTTACACCCACAGGTAACATTCATTTTTGCCTTTCTTGCCTTTCAATCTTATTTAACTTTCAGTATTGCCCAAATTGGATTAAAAGATGGAAAAGAAAAATTCATCCAATTTCAGCTGATCAATCTGACCATACGCTTCATATTAAGCATTTCATTCATTGGTTTTTTCGCCTATTCCGGCACCCCGGAAATATTCTTGTTCGTTGTCAACTTTTTTGTACTCTATTTATGTAGCGCAAATTTTGAAATAATTGGCTTGCTTCGTAACTTGCGACGTTTTTAGAAAAGAATGAATAAATTTTTCTTTTTTTTCTGCCCAAAACTCAGTTAATCAACGAATTAACAAATCAAGATCAAACATTTAAGTAAAAGCAAGAATTACGATGCCGATTAAGACTTTTTTAAAGAAAATGTACTTTTCAAATATAATCCTCGGATTATTATTCAGTTTTTCAAGCTTTGCGCTGTTAGCGAATGAAGAAGTAGCATCCCATGATTCCACGAAAGCACACGCAGATACGGCTGCACATGCTGCAGCTCCCGCAGCACATGAGGCAGAACCAACTAAATTCGATCCAGGTAAGTTAATTTTACATCACATTGCGGATGAGCACGATTGGCATTTCTTTACCATAGGGCATTTTCACGCGACATTACCTTTGCCATGCATCGTTTATACGGCATCGCAAGGCGTTCAAGTATTCTCTTCTTCGAATTTCAAAAACGAACACCACGAAGAAATTCCATACAACGGATTTGTGTTAGAACACGGTAAGATTCATGCGGAGAACGGCGAAAAGGTATACGATTTTTCAATCACGAAAAACGTAGCCTCGTTAATGCTTTCAGCGATTTTATTATTGGTCATCTTCATCGGCATCGGGAAACGTTACAAAGAAAACCCACACCGTGCACCGAAAGGGATTCAATCGATGTTTGAGCCGATAATCATTTTCGTTCGTGACGAAATTGCCAAAAACAACATTGGCGAAAAGCATTACCGTCGTTTCATGCCTTATTTATTGACTGTGTTTTTCTTTATCTGGTTCAATAATATGTTGGGCCTTGTTCCAGGTGGCGCCAATTTAACGGGTAACATCGCAGTGACACTTGTATTAGCCATTATCGCTTTCTTCGTAACGAACTTCAATGGCCGTTCGACGTATTGGACACACATTTTCGCGATGCCAGGTGTACCAAAATGGATGTTGGTGATCTTAACCCCCGTTGAGATAGTTGGTATTTTCATGAAGCCATTCTCGTTGATGGTTCGTTTGTTCGCAAACATCACGGCGGGTCACATTATTTTATTGAGTTTAGTTTCCTTGATTTTCATTTTTGAAAATGCGGCGTTGGGTCTAGCAGTAGTTCCCTTCTCGCTTTTCATGAACGTGATCGAGCTGATTGTTGCGTTTATTCAAGCGTTTATCTTTACGATGTTGGTTTCTACCTACATCGGAGCGGCGGTTGAAGAGCATCATCATTAATCAATTGTATTTTTTTTAATTTATATAAACCCAAATCGTATGTCTATTTTGTCGATTTTATTAGAAGTTTCTGTAGGTCTTGGTCTTGCAGGTATTGGTGCTGGTTTAGCTGCTTTAGGAGCTGGAATGGGTATCGGTCGTATCGGTGGTTCTGCTATGGAAGCGA
>CANHKE010000085.1 GCA_947461155.1 Cytophagaceae bacterium
CAAGATTTATTTCTATTGTTAAATAATTTCGAACGAGAAGGAGATTTAAATAATCAACTCTCAAACGAAAGTACAGAAGTGTACCCTTATTTTTATTTGGCAAATTGGAATTTGAAATATGATACATTATATCAACGAAAAATTGCGTTACAATCCCCTTTTCGAACAAATTATTATTTCGCAGTAAAAAATGCGCCATTGAGTAACCTGGAAAATTCAACTAGTAATAAATACATTGAAATTAATCAAGCAGATTTGATTAATCAATTTATCAATAACCAACCGAGTTTAACACGTTTAAAAAAGTCAACGGATGAGATGTTTGAGGAAAAAGATTTAGCAAATCAACAATTCACGCCTCCTGTATCCGAAACCTTTGCTATTATATTAATTAAACAAGGTAAAATTTCACTCGCTATAGACATTTACGAGAAATTAATCTTGTCTAAACCTGAAAAAAGACTTTACTTTGCAACTCGAATTTCAGAATTATCTAAATTACTAACACAAGAATAAATATGTTTACTTTATTAATTTCACTCATTGTCCTTTTCTCAGCTTTATTAATCGTCCTGATTTTAGTCCAAAATCCTAAAGGTGGTGGAATTAGTGGGGAATTTTCATCTTCTGGTGCTACACAAATGTTTGGCGTTCAAAAAACTGGAGACCTTGTTGAACAATTAACTTGGGGATTTTCAATTGCAATATTAGTTTTAGTTTTAGTGACAAATTTCACTTTATCTTCAGGTAATACAGAAACTATTCAATCAATCAATGTGGAAAAGGCCGCTGGAAAAACAATTCCTACCGCACCAGCTCCAGTAAGTGCCCCTGCTCCTGCATCAAAATAAGTATACTGACATAATTTCAGTCATTCTTGCGTGGCATGCATATTGTATATGGATGCCACGCATTTCTATTTTATAGAAAGTCAAACTGTTTATAATCTTTTAATTTATACAAACATGTCAAATTTAACTATTAAGCCCTTAGCAGATCGGGTTATCGTTGAGCCTGCTGCTGCGGAAGAAAAAACAGCTTTCGGTATTATTATTCCAGACACTGCGAAAGAAAAACCTCAAAAAGGATTCATTGTAGCTGTAGGGAATGGCAAGAAAGATGAGCCTATCACAGTAAAAGTTGGAGATGAAGTATTGTATGGCAAATATTCTGGAACAGAGATTACGATCGAAGGAAAAGATTATTTAATCATGCGAGAATCTGACATTTTTGCAGTATTGTAATTTAATTAAACCGATTTATCAATTATTCATATTATGGCAAAGGAATTATATTTCGACAGCGAAGCGCGCGAAAAAATGAAGAGAGGGGTTGATACCCTTGCAAATGCAGTAAAAGTAACATTAGGACCTAAAGGGCGTAACGTTATTATCGATAAAAAATTTGGTTCACCATCGATTACAAAAGATGGTGTTTCTGTAGCAAAAGAAATTGAATTAGAGGATCCTGTAGAAAACATGGGTGCTCAATTAGTCAAAGAAGTAGCTTCTAAGACAGCTGATCAGGCTGGAGATGGTACGACAACCGCGACTGTTTTAACGCAAGCCATTTATACAATTGGCTCTAAAAACGTAGCAGCTGGAGCTAATCCGATGGATCTAAAAAAAGGAATCGAAAAAGCTGTTGAAGCAATCGTTTCTAATCTTAAAGGACAATCAAGACCAATTACTACGTCTAACGAAATTGCACAAGTAGCTACTATTTCTGCAAATAACGATTTTGAAATCGGAACTATGATTTCTAATGCGATGGACAAAGTTGGTCGCGAAGGTGTTATCACTGTTGAAGAAGCACGCGGAACGGAAACAGAAGTGAAAACAGTAGAAGGTATGCAGTTCGATCGCGGATACTTGTCACCTTATTTCGTTACAAATACAGAGAAAATGGAGGTTGAATTAGAGAAGCCTTTCATTCTTATTTCTGAAAAGAAGGTTTCATCAATGAAAGAATTACTTCCTGTATTAGAGGCTGTAGCTCAAACAGGTCGTCCATTGTTGATCATTTCTGAAGATGTGGATGGAGAAGCTTTAGCAACTTTAGTAGTTAACAAAATTAGAGGTGCGCTGAAAGTAGCTGCCGTAAAAGCACCAGGTTTTGGTGACCGCAGAAAGGCGATGCTTGAAGATATCGCTATTTTAACTGGTGGAACTGTAATCGCTGAAGAGCGCGGTTTCAAATTAGAAAATGCGACGATTGAATACTTAGGTCAAGCTGAAAAAATCATCATTGATAAGGATAATACGACAATTGTAAATGGTGTTGGAGCTTCTGATGACATTTCAAATCGCGTAAACCAAATAAAAGCTCAAATTGAAAATACCACTTCTGATTATGATCGTGAGAAACTTCAAGAGCGTTTAGCTAAATTATCCGGTGGTGTGGCTATTTTATATATTGGTGCCGCTACTGAGGTAGAAATGAAAGAGAAAAAGGATCGTGTTGATGATGCATTGCACGCAACTCGTGCCGCAGTAGAGGAAGGAATTGTAGCCGGTGGTGGTGTTGCTTTAATTCGTGCAATTAGCTCATTAGAAGGACTAAAAGGTGAAAATGAAGATCAAACAACTGGTATTAATATTATTCGCCAAGCGGTAGAATCTCCATTACGCACAATTGTAGCCAATGCAGGAGGCGAAGGATCCGTTGTAATTAATGCTGTTAAAGCAGGAAAAGACGATTTTGGTTATAATGCTCGTGAGGATAAATATGAAAATATGATTGCGGCAGGTATTATTGACCCGACTAAAGTTACACGCTTAGCATTAGAAAATGCGGCTTCAATCGCAGGGTTATTGTTGACAACCGAATGTGTTATCGCAGATAAGCCAGCATCTGAAGCTCCACATGCCCATGCTCCTGGTGGAGGAATGGGTGGAATGATGTAAGAAATTTTCCTTAATTCGTAAAAAACTCCTCATATTTGAGGAGTTTTTTATTTTATACCCACTTATGAAAAGAATTGCCATCGATATGGACGATGTAATGGCGGATACAACCGTTAAAATTATCGATCAAATCAATTTTCTGACAAATAGTTCTTACACTTATGATATTTTGATGTCATCTGACAATGCTAGCAAGCAAGCCTTTTATGAACTTTATTTGAAGCATAATACATTCTTATGGGAGCCTGGATTTTTTACTGATATACCTGTAAAAAAAGATGCCATAGAAGTAATTAAAGAACTACATAATACATATGAAATTTTCATCGTTTCTGCTGCTACAGAATTCCCCAATTCGTTAGTAGAAAAATTAAATTGGATGCAAATGCATTTTCCTTTTATTACCTGGAAAAATATTGTCTTTTGTGGACATAAACATATGATTCAAGCCGATTATCTGATAGATGATCATGAAAAGAATTTAACCACATTCACAGGGACCCCACTCCTATTCACGGCACCGCATAATTTACATATAACAGCATTTGAACGTGTATCATCTTGGATGGATGTAAAGAACAGATTATTATAATGAGTATAAGTAAATCTCGACTTGGTATTGGTATTTTATTTCTATTGTGTGGCTTAAATTTTGCGACATGGGCGACACGTATACCAGATTTTAAACGATTGTTACAATTATCCGACGCTTCATTAGGAACAGTTTTAATGGGATTACCCATTGGATCATTGATTTCATTACCTATTGCTGGTTGGCTAATTGCCAAGTATAATTCTAAAATTATCAGTTTAATAGCTGTTTGCATGTATATCATCATCATTCCTTTAATTGGATATAGCTCGAGCGCCTTGGAGCTGTTCGGAGGGCTATTTCTATTTGGTATGTCAGGTGATATATTGAATATTGCCATGAATACACAAGTGATTGCTTTAGAAAAAAAAATGTCCAAGATTATCATGTCTTCATTTCATGCTATTTTCTCCGTAGGATTAATGTTGGGTGCTTTTTTAGGTGGCTTATTCGTAACATTTGAAATTGGTTTTAAAGAACATTTTTACGGAATCGCCCTTTTAAATTTAATGATGATTCCCAGCTTTTATTATTTTCTATTGCCAGATGAAACACCAGTAGCAAAAAGCGATGATACCAAATCTTCCTTATTTAATTTAGGCTCCTATTTAATCATACTAGCCTTTATCGCATTTTGTGGTATGCTTTGCGAAGGCGCTATGGCCGACTGGATATCTTTATACTTTGCTGAAACAATTACGAATAGTTCATTTCCGAATACGATCGGATTTACATCCTTTGCTGCAGCTATGGTTATAGGCAGATTAGCTGGAGACTATTTGTCAAATAGATTTAAGGTTAAACATATATTAATCATTAATGGTATTTTCGTTGCGTTAGGAATGATATTGACCTTATCACTTTCACAATTAGAATTTAAAGTTTTGGGGTGCTTTATCATTGGTTTGGGTATTTCAACGATTGTGCCATTGATTTATTCGCAAGCTGGGACACAATCGAAGATATTGCCTTCGATAGCCATTGCCGGTGTTTCAACAATTGCATATATTGGATTTTTATTGGGACCAGTTTTGATTGGCTATTTAGCCGATTTAATTAGTTTGCAATATGCTTTAGTATTACTGATTATTTTAGGATTAACAGCGAGTTCAATCGCGACTATATTTCTACCAAATTCAGATAAATAGGATGTTCATACATTATCAAAAACCAATTCTGGCATTAGAACCCTATATTGATCATTTATGGGAGAAATCGGTTTCTGATAAAGAAGATATTCCCTATGAAATAGAAACAATATTTCCTGAAGATCAGTCAAATATTACTTTCACAATAGGTCTGCCTTACTATAGAGCGCAAAAAAATCCTACTGATTTTCAAGAAATAAACGAACATGTTGTAGAGGCATTACATACCATTCCGAGCTATTATAAGCATCAAATCGGCAATCATATCTTTGGCATAAAATTTAAAATTGGAGGCTTATATCCTTTTACCAATCAAACATTTAAGTCCATTGTCAATACAACTATCTCATTGACACACTTAATTAATTTTGATAAAGAAATCATAGAGCAAATCATTCAGGCAGACAGTTTCGAAACTCGATGTGAATTATTCCAAATTTCATTTTTAACATTACTGAACCCAAAAAGAGAGGAAAAATATACACGGTTTAGAGATGTCTTAAAGTCAGATGATGAATTTGGACAATTGAATGAGTCAGGATATAAAACGCTTATGCGCTTATTTATGGATGTAACCGGGATTACCCCCAAAGAATTTATTCAGATTAAGCGTATCAATCAGTCATTAGCTCAGTTATCTCAAAAAAAGGATATTAAAAGCCATGAATTAGCTGACATGTTAGGGTTTTACGATTCAGCACACTTCACAAATGAATTTAAAAAGTATACAGGCAAAACGCCTAAGGGCTTTAAGTCAGAAATTTCATCAACGGAGTCTAATCAAATCGTACAAGAATTTCGTCAATACATCTCTCCCGAACACCTATTATTTTATACTTCTAAGGTTCATTCGTAAAAATTGTCCCTATTTTACAATGTAATTATGTTGAAATTCAGCCATATTGTGATTAAATAATAATTTATGAACAAACATGTAATTTTTTGGTCCATTACTGTTGGCCTAGGTGGTATGCTATTTGGAATGGATATGACCGTTATCTCCGGTGTGGAAAAAACGATCAAAGAATTGTGGAACCTAGATGATTGGACACATGGTTTCGCCATGGCAACTGCGTTATATGGTACCGTTATTGGTGCAGCATTTGGCGGTTATCCTGCAGACAAATTCGGTCGTAAAAAAACATTATTCTGGATTGGTCTCAGCTTTTTAATCTCGTCCATTGGTGCGGCATTAGCAAATGATGTAAATACGTTTATGATCTTTAGATTCTTAGGTGGTTTAGGGATTGGAGCGTCATCAGTTGTTGCGCCAATTTATATATCTGAAATTGCTCCAGCCAAACATCGAGGAAAGTTGGTCATATCATTTCAACTCAACATCGTCTTAGGAATTCTAATTGCCTACATTTCTAATTATTTTATCAGTGGATTGGGAGAAAATGATTGGCGAATTATGTTGGCAGTCGTCGGAATTCCTAGTTTACTTTTTTCCATATTGATCTTATTTACACCTGAGAGCCCTACTTTTCTACTTTTGAAACGTAATGATCTCAATGGCGCTAAATCAATATTATCTCTGGTTGACCCCGAACCAGAACTAACAATTCAACGAATCTTAGCTAATAAATCTATTTCCACTTTAAAGGAAAAATTATTTACCAATAAATATTTCAAACCCTTACTTTTAACCTTTTTGTTTTCATTTTTTAATCAGTTGTCGGGA
>CANHKE010000086.1 GCA_947461155.1 Cytophagaceae bacterium
CGCGTGTTCGTGTATGTCACTAAACTGGTAGAGTCAGTCTTAGGCAAGGTGCTTAATTGTCCTGCCCAGAAGTGTTTGTAAGCAAGTAATCGAATCACGTACCAGTCGGTGGACGAATCCACCTCGATTTCTGTTTTATTGGCCCAATTTGCTGTGTAAGGCAGTTTTTTAATTGTCCCTAGGCCAACGCGGTAGGAGAGTAGCGTACTCATCCAATTGTGTAAAACGCCATTATTGCGATTGAAATAATTTACAGCCCCACGGGTTGCCTCTAAGATATGGCGGCGCTCATCGATTTCGTGATCCACTTTAAGTCCCACATCTTTGGCTGTTTCTAATTTAAATTGCCAATATCCAACTGCTGCGGAAGTGGAAACGGCATTGGGATTCAAGGAACTTTCTTGAACACATAAATATTTAAAATCGTCCGGAATATTTCCCTGAGCTAAAATGGGCTCGATGACGGGAAAGTATAAACGCATTTTGTCAACTAACGAGGCGACGTATTTTTTGTTTGCCCCTAACATGGCAAATTCTTTATCGAAGATGGGTTTAGCCGATGCGTGAATGGCAACCCGCACATTTCCGATGGATATGGTATCGGGAACGATGTTTTCAGCAAATAGTGGTGTGCTGATGATGCATGTAAGCCAACAGATGAAGTGCTTCAAATTCATGGGTACGAAATTACCAAATTAAACTGATTTAACGGATGCTTTGGGTATTTATTGCTTTGTGTGGCATTCAGCAGGATTATCTTTACCTTTGGTTTTTATTAAAAACAAGTATGATTTTAATTGACGATACAGTTATTAGTGAGGACATTGCTGACGAGTATTTCGTATGTGATTTAACGAAGTGTAAGGGTGCTTGTTGCGTAGAAGGTGATTTGGGCGCTCCGCTTGAAGAGGAGGAGTTAGCCATTATCGATCGCATACAAGATGAAATTCGGCCATTTTTGTCGGCAGACGGTATCGCCGAAATTGAGAAACAAGGTACGTTCATTCGGGAAGAAGATGGCGACTTTTCTACGCCGATTATTAAAGGGCGCGAATGTGTGTATGCGATTTATGATGCAAAAGGATATTTGAAATGTGGTATTGAGCAAGCTTATTTTGCTGGTAAAACAGATTTTCGCAAACCCATTTCATGTCATTTATACCCGATTCGTATCGCCAAATTAGCTGAATATCAAGCGATTAATTATGAGCGATGGACAATCTGTTCGGATGCTTGCTCGCATGGTAAAGAGTTAGGCGTTCCTGTTTATAAATTCTTAAAGGATCCATTGATTCGTAAATTCGGCACCAAATGGTACGCTGAATTGGAGCGCGAAATCGAGGAACGCAAACTGGATTAAGCATGGCTGAAAATGCCTTTGATTCTATTTATCAGGTGGTTCGAGAGATTCCATCAGGCCGGGTAACTTCATATGGAGCGATTGCGGCTTATTTAGGAATGAAAGGGGGCGCTCGGATGGTGGGTTGGGCAATGAACGCCTCGCATACGATGGCTGATATTCCGGCACATCGGGTTGTCAACCGAAATGGGGTATTAACAGGTAAGAATTTCTTTGGTGGTAATCGGATGGAGTTACTCCTAGCTGAAGAAGGAATCCGTGTTCTGGATGATCAAATCATTGAATTTAAGCAACATTTTTGGGATCCTTCGGCAGAATTAGTTTAGTCGATGCTGCGTAGGAATTTTTTCCCACCTAAGGCTTTCATTTGTCTTTTGATGGCTTGGGTGCGTTTATTTACATAGCCAGATGGCGCTGCCACAGAAAAGCGAATGGGATTGGGTAAACAGGCCGCAATGCGTGCGGCTTCGGATGTACTTAATTCTTCAGCTGAATGGCCAAAGTATTTCCGACTTGCTGCCTCGACGCCAAAAGTCATTTTTCCAGTCTCCGCGATATTTAAATACACTTCTATAATGCGTTTTTTACCCCAGATTAGTTCGATCATCAACGTAAAATAGGCTTCTAGACCTTTTCGTATGTAACTTCTGCCTTGCCACAGAAATACGTTCTTAGCGACTTGTTGGGATATCGTACTCGCACCTTTGATTCTTTTACCCTTCAAATTATTGTTGACCGCCCCCCACATCGCATCAAAATCAAATCCATGATGATCTGGAAATAGTTGATCTTCCGAAGCGATTACGGCTAACGCTGCATTGCGATCCAATTGCGCATAGGGTGTCCATTGACTCGAAATTTTGGATGGTTCACCAGCTTGGATCGCATCAATTTTGCGGGCAGCCATGGTAGGTGTAAAATAAACAGGAACAAATTTTAACAGGACCACGGCAACGATAGTTGAGATCCAAATGTATAGGAAATAACGTCCGATGCGCCCTAATACCCGATTGAACGTCCATTTGGTCTTAGGCGAGGAGCTAGATTTCATTTGACTGAACTTAGAACCACGCGTGCTGGTTCGGGAGGTATTCGTTAAATCTACGCGTTTGGCCATGGATAATGGATTGTATTAGGTGCGAATTTACGAAAAAATGCGTAAGTCCGAAGTCAAAAGTCCGGAGTCTGGAGTATCAGGTCCATCGTCCGACATCTAACGTCAAATGTCAAATGTCTAGTGTCTAGCGTCCATCGTCTAATACAAACAAGTCACTCGCTAATTTATCCGCGATCAATTTCCCAGGTCCGATCAACCGAACATGCCCATCCATGATCTCAGCCAATCCTTCTGCAACCCAGTGATTCAATTCTTTTTCTGGAAAAGGACTGCCCGCGTCAGCAAATTTAGCGGTTAATCGTTCTAACGAAACGCCTGCTTTTGTGCGGAATTTGGTCATCATCAACTCGTTTAATTGGTCGGCGGGGCTTAATATTTCAACTTCCGTGGGAATAATTCCTTGCGAAATTTGTTTGACATAGGTGGCGTTGTTGGCCACATTCCATTGCCGACTCACCTGATTGAAACTATGCGCGGCTGGACCAATTCCCAAGTAATTTTCTTGATTCCAGTAACTGGTATTGTGACGCGAAAAATGGCCATTTTTGGCAAAATTAGAGGTTTCGTATGCCTCAAATCCATGTTTTTCGAGCAATGCATGCGTGTTTTCAAAGCACGTAGCCATGTGCGTTTCCGATACTTCTTGGAAGGTTCCTTGTTTTTTTTGATGGCCAAAAACGGTCTTTGGTTCAACTGTCAAACTATAGGCAGAAATGTGTGAAACGCCCGTTTGAACCGCTTGTCGGATATCGGCCTCTTGGTCCGTTAAACTATTTCCGGGTAACCCATAAATCAAATCAATACTGATGTTTGTCAACCCAATCGCCTGTGCATCTTGTATCGCTTGGATGGATTGCGTGGCGCTGTGATTCCGATTTAGAAATGTCAAATTTCGGTCATGAAACGATTGAATACCGATGCTCAGCCGGTTGATGCCTAAGTCCTGAATCGCTCGTAAATAGCTTTTTGTCAAATCTTCTGGATTAGCCTCTAGCGTAATTTCTGCATTTGCCTCGACGCTAAAATGACTGCGAATCTTTTGTAAGATTTCGGCTAATTCAACTGTACTGAGTACGGAAGGGGTGCCCCCTCCAAAATAGACCGTTTCTAATGCTTGACCTCCCAAGTAATTTTTCTGCAATGCAATCTCCTGCTGAATGGCCGTCACCATCGCCTCTTTTCCAGCCATACGCGTCGAAAAATGGAAGTCACAATAATGACAAGCCTGATGGCAAAACGGAATGTGTACGTAGAGGTGCACCGGAATTAGGGTTCAAAAATCAAGACACTTAGTTCATCGGGATTCAACATTTCGATGGCCAATTGCTGCATTTTATCCGCAGAAACTAGATCAATTTGTTCGAAAATTTCCTCCAATGTTTCGATTTTTTCGCGGTCTAGGAGGCTTTTGGCCATCATCAACATAAAGTTGAGATTACTTTCCTCGGCCATAGCCATTTGGCCTTTTAACTGCGATTTGATTTTAGTCAGATTCGTAGGACTCAAGCTGCGATCCTTTAATTTGTCAAACTCGCGCTGAATCAACTTAATGGATTTATTTACTTGATTCGATTCCGTGCCAAAATAAATGGCCCAAAATCCCGAATCCATATACGAAGTGAAGTTGGCCTCAATTGAATAAACCAAGCCATGGCGCTCCCGAACCGAAACGTTCAACAAGGAATTCATGGATGGTCCGCCCAATAAATTGATCAACATGAAAAATGCCAAACGATCTGGATGCGCAATTGCATAGGATTGTCGGCCTAACGCCACATGCGACTGCGTAATCCCTCTTTTCGTAATTCGTTCGGTCGGTATCATCGCCGAAGGGATGATTCGTTTGACTTGATGTTTTTTCTCAGGAATATATCCTACATGTTTTTCTGCCCATTGGAATGCTTTTTCGTGACTTTGCTTACCGATCGACGAAATAACAATCCGAGAAGTATCCATATTTCGGGCGATAAACGCACTCAAGTCAGATTGTTTAAATGATTGAACGGTTTCACTTGTCCCTAAAATATTGATGCCTAGGGGGTGATTGGGAAATAATAACTCGTCAAAATCATCTTGGATGGCTTCTTCGGGCGCTTCGTAGTACATCGACATTTCTTCCAAAATCACGCTGCGTTCTTTTTCTAGTTCTTTGACTGGAAAGATTGAATGAAAGGTGATATCAGCTAATAATTCGACTGCCCGCTCAAAATATGGACTTAAAACCGAGGCGTGAAAACAAATTTTTTCCTTGGTTGTGTATGCATTTAATTCTCCGCCAATAATCTCTAATCGGTTGATAATCTGCATATTGTTCTTCTTTTCGGTGCCTTTGAATGCCAAATGCTCCCAAAAATGCGCTAAGCCTTCCTCGTTTTTCTCTTCATCCCGACTACCAATATCGAGCATAATTCCCAGATGCGAGATCTCGGTATGCATGACTTGGCGGTGTACCAACGTAATCCCGTTGGGCAATGTTTTAATTTGAATGGAATTCATAAAGTGCTTCTTAGCGCAAAAGATCTCAAAATTAATTAATTTTATGTCCAATCGCTCATTTTTCTTGCATGTCGCAAAATTCCAACGTATTAATTATCCAAACAGCCTTTTTAGGCGATGTGGTATTGATTACGTCTTTATTAGAAAAAATACGGCATGAATCCCCTCAGACGAAGGTTCAATTGCTCGTAAGAGCTGGTTTAGAGCCTGTTTTCGAAGCTTATCCCCATGATGTGTTGACTAAGGTTTGGGGCTATGATAAGTCGAAAAAACTTAAATCTTGGTTGGCTCTTCGCAAGCAATTAAGTAAAGAAAACTTTGATCAAGTATTCGTTGTGCAGCGATTCTTTGGAATGGGTTTATTGGCCGTTTCCATAGGAGCGAAAAAAGTGATTGGATTTCGGGAGAATCCTGTTTCATTTCTGTTTCAGGAGTCTGTAACACATCGCTTTGGGAATGGAGTACATGAAGTAGAACGTAACATTGATTTGGTTGACAAATGGCTTGGAAAGCAGTTTTATGCCCCTTTTTTGTCGCCCACCCCTTATTTGCCCATTAATTTAGCACCCAAGAATTACATTTGTATTTCACCCGGTTCGGTTTGGGAAACGAAACGCTTGCCGCTTCAAACATGGATTGACTTTATTCATGGTTTGCCTGAAGATCAAGCGGTCGTTTTGATGGGTGCGCCCAATGAATTGGAGTTATCAGCCAAAATAGCAGCTGCTTGTCCGAAGCATCTCATTCATAATTTAACGGGGCAATTGGGGTTGTTGGAGGCGATTCGTGTGTACCAACAAGCCACTGTGGCATTTGTGAATGATTCGGGTCCGATGCATATTTGTTCGGCGGTCAATACGCCTACGGTGGCGGTATTTTGTTCGACGACGCCTGAATTTGGATTTGGTCCTTTGGCTACATGGAATCGGGTGATCGAATCGAACGAAAATTTAGCGTGTAAACCATGTGGTTCACATGGGAAAAAATTGTGTCCCTTAGGCCATTATGCCTGTGGCCATGGAATTCGAGTAAATCAATTACAAGAAGCTTATCAGGCGTTTTTAAGCGCGCGAAGCGAGTAGGTAAAGTACAGCCATGCGCACGGCCACTCCATTTTCTACCTGATCTAGAATGATTGAATGTGGCGAATCTGCCGCATCTGAACTTAATTCCACCCCGCGATTGATTGGGCCTGGGTGCATTAAGACAATTTCTTTGGGTAATTCGTCCAACATTTGACGCGTGATTCCGAAGAACTGGGCGTATTCGCGTAGACTTGGGAAGTATTTGATTTGCTGGCGCTCCAGTTGTATCCGTAGCACATTTGCCGCATCGCACCATGCTAGCGTA